>CAMNHD010000268.1 GCA_946538875.1 uncultured Treponema sp. | reverse complement strand
CACCTGCAAAGGTAAAGTACCTGTCCAGACCAAAGCGCGGCAGAAGCTCATGCACATAGCGTTCAGGCTTGCTGGTGGCAACATACAGCTTTTTTCCTGCCTTATAGAGCGAATCCAGCAGTTCAGGCACTCCGTCATAAACCTTAAGTTCATTCACCCCGTGAGGTGTATAGTATTCCCTGTACTTTTTCATCGCAAGACGGGCTTTTTCCTCGCCAAAACCAAAAATCTGGCCAAAACTTTCCATTAATGGGGGCCCAATCAGCCTGTGGTAAAAGTCCCGTCCAGGAAGTTCCTCGCCAAGAGCCTTGAGGGCATAGTCAAAGGAATTGAAAACACCTTCGGAAGTATCAAAAAGAGTTCCATCAAAATCAAACAAAATGTGCCGATAATTATTCATATGGCATATTGTACAGAAAGAAAATGCCCTTGCCTAGCCAGTAACGGAAAACACTTCACGCAACTGCAAAAAAAGGGTTAGACAATTCTGAATTTGTATGCTATGATGGATAGACACTAGTTGGAATAAAGAAATATATCAGTAACCGATAACCCGGTAGCTGATTTAGTGTTTATAAATCTAAAATTGCAAAGTAATTTTTTTTGGAGGACTTATGAAAAAAATTGCATTTATTGCCTTATCTGCTTTTATTGCTTGCTCAGGATTTGCATTTGACAAGGACGCTCTCACTCCTTCCGGATCAGTATCTGCCTATACAAAGACAGACTACACAATCGTAAACCGCTTTGGCAACACATACCGCACACCAGCTGTAAAGTATGTGCACACATACAACAACGGTCTTGAAAAGGAAAGTGCAAGCTATAACGAAAAGAATCAGCTTGTGGATAAATTCGTGTATGACTACAACGTAAGCCACAAACTGACTTCTTCCAGCCTGTACGATGCATCTGAAAAACTCATCCGCAAGACTACCCTGGACTACAATACCGACGGCCGTCTCAAGGAAGAGTCAGAATACGACGGCTCAAACAAGCTTACTGGAAAAATCATCTACAAATACACAGACATCAAGACAGAAGAGTCTTTCTACGACGGAGAAGGCAAGCTGCTCACCCGCAACATCACCTTCTTTGACGCACAGGGCAGGATAACCCAGATCTGCAAGTACTTTGGAGACGGAAAACTTGACCAGAAGGATGTCTACACCTACAACGACAACGGTTCACTGGCCCAGGTGGAAGTTCAGGAAGACGACGGAACCGTCAGCTCAAAGACTGTTTACCGCTATGACTCAAACAACCGCCTGAGCGAGACTCAGCTCTACAACTCAAAGAATGTGCTTTACCAGCGCGTCATCCGCAAACTCGACAACCACGGAAACGTAACTTCAATAAGCACTTACTCAATTGCCGACAAATTCGGCGAAACAATGGCTGAACTCCAGTCACAGTCAACATTCTCCTACAACTATTCCGCAGTCGGCGCACCAGAAAAATAATTTCCAGCCAGCTTACAGCTAAATTTGGACAGGCAGTTCTTAAAAAGGGACTGCCTTTTTTTATAAACATGCCCTTTTCAAAAACCGATAATTAAGGTAACCTCTAAACTATGGGGTTCACACAAAAAGGCCCAAGGACAATATATGAAATCGATTGGTATAAAGTTAGCAGACGGTTCCTTCTACCCGGTTTTGCGCGAGGGTAGCACAGACAAAGTCACACTTGATGTCACCACCGTAAAAGACAACCAGACTACAGTTCAGATTGACCTTTACCGCTCCGCCACCGACTCCATGTCAGATGCGGATTATGTTGACAGCCTGGAGATTTCAGGGCTCAATCCTCATCCCAACGGAGAACCCAGTCTGCATGTGGAAGTTCAGCTTGACGAGACAAACCATCTCCATGCCCAGGTAAAAGATCCGGAAACAGGAAATGCAAGCTCTTCACAGGTCACTCTTGTGTCACGCACCCTTGCCGAACGCAATGAACCGGCAAACTTTGCACTTTCTCCGTCCCAGGGCCTAGATACACAAGACGAACCGGCCGCACACGGTCTGGAAGACGACACTGACCTGCTGAATTCTTCCGCCATAAACGATGAGTCTTTTTCCTTTGACGACATACCTGAACCACGCGACATTGTCACCAGCGATGACCTTGACTCCATCCCAAGCAACACTCTCAAGGATTTGGACAACATAGAACAGTCCGAGGACTTTTTGCCTTCAGGCCAGATTCTATCTGATGACAATCTGCTTTCCGACCAGCCCTTTACCATGGACGACGACACTTCCGACCAGCCGGACATCATTGCCCAGATAGCAGATACAGAACGCCAGAATGCAGAAAACGAATCTCTTTCCTCCGACACTATTGTGGACCGTGACGGCGTTGCATTCACTTTCAAGGATGAATCACCACTCCCGGACTTTGATCTTCCCAGTTTTGAAGATAAAAACTCCGGCTCAACCGAGGCCTCCGATTCCGATGCACAGGATTCACTGGGCCAGGATGACCACAAGTATGACCTTCCGACCTTTGACGAGCTCGACACCACTTCACGTGACTTTGAAGTAAGGCCTGAACTTGATCCCACAGTGGAACTGCCGGATAATTCGTTCAGCGGTCAGCTTGAAAAGACATTCAATCCGCAGGATAATTCCACCGAATCAGCCTCAGAGAACACAAGCCAGGCCGAAACCTTACCAGAGCCGGAACCAGAGACAGAAAGTTTTACTGAGAGCGGACTGGACAGCGCCACTCTTCCTGATCTGGAGGCAAGTTTTGACCAGCCCCTGGAATCAGAGGCAGACTCCACTCCTGCCACCGAAACCGCTTCAACAGACTTTGACCTTCCCGACCTTGACGACACACTGCCTGACTTCAGCCCAGACCTGCCGGATTTAAGCAAGGATACTGCACCGGAACAGGACACGGCTCTTCCCGATTTGGAAGACACTGCACTTTCTGAGCCAGACACTTCCTCTGCGGACGACAAGAGCGAAAAATTCACCCTTCCCGACTTTGACTCAGACTTTGATACTGAGCTTGACTCTACCAAAGACAGCAATATATTCACTAAGGACGACCTTGACCTGCCTGACTTTGACTTGCCGGAGACTTCACTGCCTGAATCAAGTCTTCCTGAATTCGACGATCCCTTTGATTCGCTTTCAAGTCCCACTGCAAACACAGACTTCACTGTACCAGACTTTGATGATTCACCGGTGCGCCAGCAGTTTGACTCAGACTCAACATTCAACGAAAGCTTTTCTCCACAGGCAAATCTCTTTGCCGACCTTTACGACAAAGAAACTATCGACGGAAACTCTGCCTCCAATCCGGAAGAAGAACCGGCTTCCTCCAAGAAGTCCAAGACGGCTGCGGTTGTATGTGTCATCTGTGCAGTCATCTGCGTTCTTGCCGTGGCTCTCCTGCTCTTTGTGATTCCGTCAAGACTCAATCTGATTAACAAAAAGAGCGGCGGTTCAGAAATTGCCTC
>CAMNHD010000267.1 GCA_946538875.1 uncultured Treponema sp. | reverse complement strand
CGCATAGTATACCACTGGACGGGGGATTTGTCATCCTTTTCCAAAGAAAAGTCCAGGACTGAAATCTGGTAGACCTTGGGAACTATCCAGTTGCCGCCTTTTCTTGTGCTGACGTTCAGGAGGCGTGCGGCCTGGGCCTCTGCGCGGAACTTGTAGTTATAGTTCTGCTGCCAGGTTGTTGACCGATAGCGACAGGAGGTCGCGTCAATTGTTTTCGGTATAATGTGCGAGAATTTGCATAGCAAATTCTTGCCATCATAATTTTGCATGGAGGCAAAATTATGATTATGTTTCCTGAGTAAACATGGCTTTGAACGAGGCATCACACCTTGGATTAAGCAGGGCCGTTGGGCTTGGACGGTAAGTTTTGTTTTTCTGCATGGAAAACTCCTTATACTTTTTATGTTTAGAAAACTTTCCAATGTCATTAATTTTATGTCATACTGAGCGTGGGTCAGAATCTCAAATTACGATGTAAAGAGAGATGCTGAAACAAGTTCAGCATGACAATTTGTAAAAATAGTTTGGCATGACAGTGGCAAACTCTCTATATATAGTTATAGCAACAGGAATTCGTTTTCGAACAATTCTTTGCAGAAAAAAATATTTTTTTTACGATTGTTACTGCATCAGCTCTCTTCGATGGGTGCAGGGCCAGATTCTCTAAAACGGTCCACCGGAATGTTTTGTAGAAAAATCATCGTTCTGTATCCATGGTGGTTTTGACGGACGTGTACATGCGTTCTGCATAAAGACTGAGTTGTAGACAATTACCCGATCCGCCTAGCCCCGATTGGAGGGCCGCCGCAAGGCGTTCCGCATTTTTGTGCGGTGCTTTTTTTGCGGAGGGGGCATTTTGGCTTTGGGGATGAGGCCTTCTTTTGGGATGAAAAGGGAAATGCGGAATGGAGGCCGGAGGGCCGGAAGCCCGGAAAGCGGGGAACTTGAAAGCCATGTCCTCTCGGTTGTAGTGAATGCGGGGAATGTTTAAGATGCGGCGGGCTCCGGAAAAATGTGAAAAAGATGCCAAGGTGGAGGATGGGAAAGGAACTGGTTTGCACAAACAGAAGGTGCCTGTGTCTTACTTATTCACATAAAGGGCAATATCTGATATAATGGAAAAAGTTTATAAAATATGAGGTTTTTGATGAAAAAGATTACCTACTGTATTTATTCAAGCCTTGTGCTGAGCCTGTTGTTTTCGCTGCTTTCGTTGTCTTTTCATTTGGATGTCTCGCTGGCGGCTTTTCCGATAGCGTTTGCCTTTACGGCTGTGCTGTTTTACTTTACTCTGGTGGTCTTTCTCAGGAAAGGTTCTGTAAAGCATCTGAATCTTGTGCGCAGGCTTTTTCAATATCAGCCTTTTGTGTTTATCACTTCATTTGTCCTGCAGAGATCAGGAAGAACTGGAATGCCTTTTGCTGTCGACTTTGCGGCTGCCATTGTCTGGTTTGCCATTACAGTCCTTTCCTTTTTGATTCTGTATTTTCTTGGCGAAAAGAGAGTCTATACCTATAACGCTGACTGGGAACGTGAACACAGGGAAAATCCTGTAAAGAAGGTGCATGGACTACGCAGGGTAGGAAAGGAAATCCTTGAGTGGGTTGATGCTCTTGTGCAGGCAGTTTTTACAATTGTCCTGCTGAACATCTTTATCTTTCAGCTCTACGAGATACCGTCCGAGTCTATGGTTCCCACTTTTCTGGTTAAGGACCGTGTCGCTGTGTTCAAGACCTTTGCCGGACCTAAATTTCCGCTGAGCAGTGTCGGTCTTCCGTATCTTAACAAATACAAGCGTGGCGATATCGTTGTGTTCCGCAATCCTCATTACAGTGATGACCGCAAGAGTGAGGTGAGGACATTCTGGTCACAGTTTGTATATATGCTTACCCTGACCATGGTGAATACAAACCGCGATGAAAACGGTGAGGTAAAGTCTGATCCCCTTGTAAAGCGTATTACAGGGCTTCCCGGTGAGCAGCTTATGCTTATGGACGGTCATCTTTACCGCCGCACAAAGGATTCAGACGGCTTCAGCATTGTTGCAGACGACGACAGCTGGGCACTCTGGGATACAGGGGCACGCAGCGATTTGTACAATGTTCCTTCCAATATTCTTAAGATTCAGAAACTTCCTATGAGCGGTATCTACAAATCTTCCTTGGGCAATTCTGCCTCTTTGTCTAAGGCTGTTGGAATTGAAAAAGAGCTTTATTCACAGACACTTGCGGTGGAGGCCGAGAGAAGGGCTCTTGACCTTAGGGCCGCAAGGGATGAGTGTATGGAAATTGCAGCGGAGTTCTCCCGCTATTGTTCAGGAGAATCTGTTCAGGATTCAGAGGTTGCAAATCTATTTTCTCTAAGAGAAAGGCATGAATACAACCTGTTCAACAATTCTCCATCGCTTACTGTGAAGGTTCTTTCAATGGCAGGTGGTGCCCAATGGTTCTCTGCCTTTATGAATGACTGGCACCAGAACATCCATGATATTTCTTCCTTCCAAGAGTCCAATATGTATGATGACTCCAGGTTCAGACTCAATGTTATGGGCAAGCTCGCCTTTGGGCACCTTGCACTGCGCCAGGCACAGCTTATTGCAGGCAAGGTTGAGGCTTCCCGCTGGGCAGATGATGAGGACCTTTCAAAGTGGTACCAGAAGGCTGTATCTCTTAACGCTTATCTGACACTTATGGATCAGAGGAATATGGGGCCATTCCCGCCTGATGATGAGCAGGGAAATCCTCAGTTTATTCCCGAGAACTGTTACTTTATGATGGGAGACAACCGCTACAATTCACTTGACATGAGGCACAAGTATACTCAGGAGATTGTTCCTTTGTATAAGGGAGATCCTTATTCTGTCACATACAGTTCAAATCTTGAGCCGCGTTATGTGTCCCGTTCAAAGATTCAGGGCAAGGCTTCGTTCCGCTTCTGGCCGCTCTCACGCGCCGGGCTTACAAAGTAAAACAAGTGGTTCTGCTTGGAATATGAACAGGTTTTCCTGACTGTGGGAAACTGGCAACAAAAAAGGTGCGCTTCATCACTGTGAAGTGCACCTTTTTTGTTGGGGGTAATCCCCGTTGTGGCTATTGCTCCCCTTGGTCTCAATAATCCCTTGGGTCGCAATAATTTACCAAAAGTGTCATTCCAGAAACGCTAGGCATTTCTTCCATGACAGTTTTTAAACTTCTTTCCGCTTCCACATGGGCAGGGATCGTTGCGGCCGATTTTGGGGGCGGTGCGCTGGATTGTTACACTTTGACCCTGGCGGCCGTTCTGCATGCCTGTGCGGTTTGCCTGCATCTGGGCCTGTCTGGCATTGAATGCTCCCTGTGCTCTCTGCTGTGCGTTAAGCCCTGGATTCTGCTTAGGAGTAATTGCTGACTGAGCTTCTTCGTGCTGGGCCTGCATCTGCATTGGACGTGGTGCCCTTGCTGCCATAACTCCTGCCGGCTGGATCTGAATCTTTACCTTGAAGATTCTGCTTGCAACAGAGTCGCG
>CAMNHD010000266.1 GCA_946538875.1 uncultured Treponema sp. | reverse complement strand
ATGCAGGCATCAGGGATCCATTCAACCTTCAATCCGCCCTTTATGCCTACATCGTTTTCTTCTGCCTTAAGACAGTTGTTCTGGCAGCCGGTTACTCCGAACTTGAACTTGTGCGGAAGTTCGCGGCCAAAGTAGCGGTCATTCAAAGTTTTTGCGATTGACTCGGAATCAATACAGCCGTTTGGACAAGTGGTGCTCCCCTGGCATGCAGTGATTGTCCTTACACGGGGACCGCAGACGCCTGGCGCAATGTTGCCTTTGGCCAGAGCTTCTTTTACCGCATCAATGTCCTTGAGCTGAATGTAGGGAATCTCTATTCCCTGACGGCTTGTAAGATGAATGTAACCGTGCCCGTAAGTGTTGGCCACATTCATCACGGCGGCAAGCTGTTCGCTGCTTACCTGTCCGCCCACAACTCCAAGCCTGAGCGAAAAATGATCCTTTTGTTTCTGCCGCATAAAGCCGCCCTTTTTGAGCGTTGCATAATCTGTTGCCATGGTATCCTCCTTGTACAGCCACGTGATTAACTTAAGGCTTAATCTATTATCTGCAGGTCTTCCTTGGTGGACTCTTTTCCGTCAAAGTGGAAGCTGTTCAGCACCGGATGTTCCCTGTCCATCAGCGAAATAATCAGATAGTTTGCGTTGTGGTCATAGGAAAGCCTTTTGTCTTCTTCGCTTTGGCGGCTTGGACTTTCCGGATGACTGTGCCAGTTGCCAAGCTGCCTGAGACCAAGAGACCTTGTTTCCTTGAGTGCCTTAAGCTGGTCCTGCGGGCTTATTGTAAAGTGTTCGTTTGAGTGGTCAGTGTTTTCCAGCAAAAAAACTTTCTTTACATAGCGCACGGTTTCCCCGTCCACAAGTTCTTCCGTGCCTGCTATAAGACCGCATGCTTCTTCCGGAAGATTCTGCTCGGCATGAAGGCGAATCTTTTCATAATCAGATTTGTTAAGAAAAATTTTCATACTTGTTTTCCTTATGTTTAGTGGTGGGGCAAGCGGTAAAGAATGCTTCTTTGCTGATTGTCCCTTAGTCCACGTTCTGAGCCTTGAGCTCAGCGTCGGCCTTGCGCTTGGTCTTAAGGTCGCAGGCTGCCTGTTCATAGTCAATAAGACGCTGAATGGTGGGCAAGTCTGAGCACACTGCGCAGCCCTTGCCCCTTGGCGGTAGCTTTATCTTGTGAAAGTCGTTTGTAAGCGCGTTGTAGGTAAGAAGCTTGCCGGTAAGCAGTTCTCCGTTTCCGACAATGTACTTGACTGCCTCAAGCGCCTGCAGACAGCCTATAACACCAGCCATGGCACCGATTACACCTGCCTGCTTGCATGTGGGAACCGCATCCTTTGGAGGAGGGTCCTTGAACACGCAGCGGTAGCACGGAACGTCCGCATCGGGAATCCATGTCATAAGCTGTCCCTTGAACCTGATGATGCCTGCGTGGCAGAATGGCTTTTTTGCCATTACACAGGCATCGTTGATAAGGAACTTTGCAGGGAAGTTGTCTGTACCGTCAAGGATAAAGTCATAGTCCTTGATAAGATCCATAACATTGTCTGCATTTACAAACATCTGGTGCGTAATGACCTTTACGTCCGGGTTTATAGCCTGCATGGTTTCTGCGGCAGACTGTACCTTTGGTTTTCCGACATCTGCTGTGGCGTGGATAATCTGACGCTGCAGGTTGCTTAAGTCCACGACATCGGCATCAACAATACCGATTGTACCAACGCCTGCAGCGGCAAGATACATTGCGGCCGGGGCTCCAAGTCCGCCTGCTCCAACAATAAGGACCTTGGCGGCAAGAAGTTTTTTCTGTCCCTTGACGCCGACTTCCTTCAATATAATATGCCTTGAGTAGCGCTCAAGCTGTTCGTTTGTAAAGGCCATCAGCAGCCACCTCCCATAAAGTACAGGAATTCCACTGCATCTCCGTCTTTTAGCTGAGTGGAATCAAAAGCATCGCGCTGAATAAACTCTTCGTTAATGCTGACTGTGACATATTCAGGATTTTCCACATTTTCTGCCTGAATCAATGCCTGCACTGTTGTGCCCTCTGAATATTCTTTTTTTTCTCCGCCAACTGTTATCTTCATGGTGACCTCCGTTCTGACTAAATAATATACTAAACTAGTAGGAAATGTCAATTATTTTCCTACATTTTTAGTAGGATTTGTGAAACTTTTTTTGAATTTCTGAAATTATGTGGAGGAACCAGGCGCATAGCCCTGATTGGAAGGCCGCCGGAGGCGTACCCGGCCGGCAGGACGGGTATGGAGGCGTAGCCGGAAGCCTGCAAAGCGGGTACAGGGGTGGAATGGGCTCCAGATTGTAAATATAAAATATCTTCTATTAATTGGCCTGTGCTCCGGGAAAATTTGTGAAAATTCCGGAAAAAGTTTTAAAAACTTACTTGACTATTCCATATTATTTTGGTAGGTTATTCTTGTTAAATACCTAGTTTATTAATAGGTTTTGTAATGAAATTAATTTGCGAGGTAAGCATATGAAAAAAAGCATTTTTAATTTTGGGGTTGGGACTTTGTTGATTGCCGGTGGCCTGGCTATTGGTCTTTCATCTTGCGCAAAGAAAAATACTGTTCAGGAAACTGCCGGAAAGACTGCCGCTGAACCGCAGAAAATCACTTTGACAAATGTTTCTTATGATCCGACACGTGAGCTTTATGCAAACTACAACAAGGCTTTTGCAAAGCACTGGAAGGAACTTACTGGCGGCGATGTTGAGATTACTCAGAGCCACGGCGGTTCCGGAAAGCAGGCCCTTGAGGTTGCTAATGGTCTTGAGGCTGATGTGGTTACACTTGCCCTTGAGTATGATGTGAATGCGGTCAAGAATGCCGGCCTGATTGAAGAGGGTTGGGTTGACGAGTTCCCGCTGCAGAGTTCTCCTTATACTTCCACGATTGTTTTCCTGGTTCGTAAGGGAAATCCAAAGAAGATTCTGGACTGGGATGATGTTGTGCGTCCTGATGTAAAGGTTGTTACTCCAAACCCAAAGACTTCTGGCGGTGCCTGCTGGAATTATCTGGCTGCATGGGGTTTTGCTTCAAAGAAGTATAACGGGGATGAGGCAAAGATTATTGAGTTTATCCGCGCTCTTTACAAAAATGTTGTGTCACTGGATTCAGGTGCACGCGGCGCTACAAACTCTTTTGTTCAGAACAAGCAGGGTGATGTTCTTTTGGCATGGGAAAACGAAGCTTTCCTTTCTACCGCAGACTATCCCGGTGAGTATGAAATTGTTACTCCAAGCCTGAGCATTCTGGCCCAGCCTTCTGTTGCTGTGGTTGACGAGGTTGTTGACAACCACAAGACACGCAAAGCTGCAACCGAGTACCTTAACTATCTGTATTCTGAAGAAGCACAGAGAATTGCCGGTCAGAACTATTACCGCCCTTCTAACAAGGATATTCTTGCCGAGTTCAGCGGTACGTTCAACCTGAATATCAATCTGGTGACTATTGCAGACTTTGGTGGCTGGGATGCTGCGC
>CAMNHD010000265.1 GCA_946538875.1 uncultured Treponema sp. | reverse complement strand
GGTTCAGGCTTGCCGACAATCTGGAAGAATACGGCATCAGCATGGATCATTTTTCTCCTATGTCTATCCAGAACATGATTCTGGTTGACTACATCTCAAAGATAGAAATATCCATGCCGGAATTTGTGTCTCACCGTCAGGAAATCATGGATCTTTCCAAAGTGATTGTCTATTCAATCCTTTACAAACAGTTTGACCGCGAAATTTTTTCTGCCCTGATTCAGTGCGACTGTGTTACGCACCACAACCGTACCCATCCAGGCCAGCTCATTGATGAAAAGACCAATATCCCTGACCGGCAGTTGCGCAACCAGCTTACACTCAAGGACAATATAGTCCAGCAGTCCCGTCAGACCATACTGGAACCGGTCTGGAAAAGCATTATGAGCAACAAGGACTACACTCCCGAAGAAAAGAATGTTTACCTGCTGATGACTGAAAAATTCCTTAACCGTCTGAGCCTGATGAACTGGTACATCATAACCAAGTTCTATAAGGATCCCGGTTTCCATCAGATTATGGTGGCAATCCGTCAGTCCCTTGCCAACTACATGGACAAATCCAAAGTTGCGGAGTACATATCCGTTATGGTCATGGAACTTGCCGCAAATTCCGAGAACACCAACATGAAAAAGGAAGCCCGTATCCAGTATCAGGGAATCGACAACGCAGACACATTGATTTACGATCCTGATATACGCTCAAAGATTATCGAAGGTCTTCAGCGGAAGCACGAACTGGTATTCCTTTCGTGGAAGATTGGCGGCGGCTCCACGGCAATCGGTAAGCAGGGAAGCCTGAGCATAACGCTTTACAACAAGGATGATGAATTCCAGGAAGTAAAGGAAAACATTGAAAGCAAGATGTCGGCGGATCTTAACAAGAGGTCGCTGATTGATTTCTACCGCCAGATGCCGGAAGGTGAGGAAGGTACCGATCTGGGCCTTTATTACCTGTCCTACCTGGACGATGCCTGCAAAAAGGTGAACGTTAAGTTTGAGTCTTTGGTCAACCAGTTCACTGCAAGCGATCTGACTGTTATCAGTCTCAAATTCAACTTTTAGTGCATGACAGCCTTACGTAAGTCCGCTATTCTGCTGCTCTTTCTCTCTGTGCTAGCATTCTTTTCATGTGCTGACTCTGAGCCGCAGCTTTCAGGCGTGGACGCTTTTCTTGTGCTGGAATATCCTGACCAGGAATCAGAGCCAAGCGTAAGGTTTTCCGTATTCGGGCAGACCAACAGCAATGTTACCCGTGCCGTGCAGATTAAAACCATTCATCTGGAAAGCGGGCAGGAGTGGGTCTGCAGCGAACCCCGCAAGATTTCCGACAACAAGCGCAAGTACTGGGCCGGATATACAAACTTTGTTCCGGCACAGGGGTCGACAATTCCTCCCGGAAAATACTCTTTCACTTATGAAGACGCAGCCGGCCGGCAGGTGGAAAGTTCCTTTACCCTTGTATACGATGAAACTCTGCTCAAGACAAATGTCTCGTCTCTAAAGGCCATGCAGGGGCCTTCCTTCAAGGAAAAAGTGGCCGTATACAATGCTGATGGACTGCTTGTCTATTACGGCGACCGTAAAGATAAGTGGAAGAACAATACAACGATACGGAATGAGTACTCCACCGCAGCCACTATGCGTACCTGTTACGTGATTGCAGGCAGCAATGTCGTGTGCATGCTTCCACCAGTTGATTTAGAATAGCAAATTACATTATAATGGGTTAGCCTTCAGGGCCGCTTGCTTCTGCAATTGACTCTGGACACAAATATTACTTTGCATAATTAAGGAGAAAAGAAGTGCTGTATTCCAGCGATCAGGAAAAAGAATCAATGTCACAGGAAAAGTCTGAACCACCTTCGGATGACAGTAATTACCAGACTCAGCAGGAAGAGTCACAGAAATGTCAGACCATCGAACCTGATGGTGACGAAATGGAAACTGACGAAGTTCAAGCCGAGGACATAGAAACTGAAGGCGTATTCCGCCGTCCGGTTAAAACTTTTGTCATGAGAATCGGCCGCATGACCGAGAGTGAAAAGCGCAATTATTCCGAACTTAGACAGGTATACTGCATTCCCTTTGAGCACAGAATGCTCAATTTCACTGAAATTTTCAACAACAATAATCCCGTCACGATGGAAATCGGATTTGGAATGGGACATGCCACTGCGCAGATTGCCGCTGAAAATCCAAATATGAATTACCTTGGCATAGAAGTCCACAAGCCCGGTGTAGGCCGCCTGCTTGGGGAAATCACAGCCAGAAACCTGAACAACCTTTATATTATCGAATACGATGCCCTTGAAACTTTGGAAACAATGATTCCGGACAATTCAATAGAGGCATTCCATATATTTTTCCCCGACCCCTGGCCAAAAAAGAAGCATCACAAGAGACGCCTCCTTCAGCGGCCAAGAACAAATCTACTGGAGCAGAAGCTGGCCCCTGGGGGATACCTGTACTTTGCAACAGACTGGGAAGAATACGCTTCCTTTGCACTTGAGGAACTCACTGCAACAGAAGGTCTCCATAACCGGTATAAGGATTATGCTCCACACCAGGAGTGGCGGCCCCGCACAAAGTTCGAGCAGAAAGGTCTCGATGCCGACCGCAGTATCTACGAACTTATCTTTGAGAAGGAACAATAGGATTATTTAAAGCAATGCCGGATTTATTCAATATCGATGAAGCTCAGAAACGGAGCGATGCAGGACAGCGTGTCGCCGAACTGGAGGCTCTGGTAACCCGTTACCAGAATTCTTACTATAACGGGGAGGGTGAAATCTCCGACGCTGAATTTGATGCTCTCTGGGATGAGCTGAAATCATTGGATCCGGCAAACCCCATACTGCAGCGGGTTGGCGCCGACAGCGGAAACTTTGCAAAGGCGGCCCACGTCATGCCTATGGGCAGCCAGGAAAAGGCAGCAAATCCCGCACAGTTCATGGCATGGGCTTTGAAGCATCAGTATGACCAATATCTTGTTGAGTATAAACTTGACGGTGCAAGCCTTGAACTTCAGTACAGAAACGGCACTCTGGTAAGGGCAGTCACACGCGGTGACGGTTCCGTGGGAGATGTCATCACTGAAAATGCCCGCAAGATGCAGGGTGTCGTCACCAATCTTAGCAACCCGGACGGCTCGCTCATAGATTTTACCGGCGGAATACGCGGTGAAGTTATAATGACACACTTTGTCCACAAGACCTATTTTTCCGACAAGGCAAACTGCAGGAATGCCGCAAACGGTCTGATGAAACGCAAGGACGGAGAAGGTAGTGAAAATCTTTCCCTGATTACATACGATGTCTGGGCAACAGAAGGTGAGCAGCCCTTCAGCGACGAAGAGACCAAGCTGGTCTGGCTTAAGGAACGCGGTTTTACCGTGGTGCCGCTGGCAATCTGCTCATCAGCCCAGGAAGTCATTGACTATAGGGCAAAAGTCATGGAAACAAGGGATAAACTTGACTACGACATTGACGGCCTTGTGGTAAAGGAAA
>CAMNHD010000264.1 GCA_946538875.1 uncultured Treponema sp. | reverse complement strand
CCCCAGTACATGCAGAAGATAAACCTGCGCCACACACCGGTCAAGCATGTGGATCATGAACTTGACGAAGACGTGCCCTTTGAACCGGAGCACCTGAGTACTTACCTGGACTTCATCAACATCTGGATAAGACCTATGTCCATGCTGGTGAAACGCTTTGGAATAAGGGACGGCTCAAAACTGAGCACGGAATTCATCCGCTACCTGAGCCTGACTTATGACGAAGCATACAGCCTCTACGACATTTCATTCACAACCACATACAGACCTGCCTCCAACAAAAGGAGCATAAAGCTTCTGCGCAGGGCAGACCCACACTTTATGTGCGTGCCCAGTCTGCACATAGCAATCATGTGCCTGTGCATAGGCTTTTACAAGATGCTTTTCAGCAGGGAACACTTCAGTGTAAAGGAAAGCACAAAATGGCTGGACGAAATAAAGACAAGAGCCGTTGAAATCGGAGAGACAGTCCTGTACCTAAAGCAGCACAGCGTCAACTGCATACCGGCAGCACTTTACATGATGACACGCATCACACCTGAACTCTTCACTCCGGCAGATGCTGTCGACTATATAGACAGACTGTTTGCAAATTCCAAGGATGTGAATCCACAGGACCGCAAAAAGATAAACACTCATATCCACACAATGTACGAGCGGCTGCTCCTGGAAGGCTGCTCATGCGACGACTGGAAGGAACCGGTTCTCCGCTGGCTTGACGACTACCAGCCGTTCACGCCATCCTACGCAAATTAAAAAAGGGATGCCCTCAGGAACTTTATTCAAGCCCCATAAGCATCCCTGAACATCAGCGCCACAGGCACTGTACAAGGCTCCGGCACAACACCGGAACGCCGCTGTCATCAGTATTCTTCAGAACCGCCCTTCTTGTAAAGAGCCGCCATACCACCGCCGCTTCTCTGGGTTGCAGTGTGCACGTTGGGTCTGGAGTGAGAGCCACCCTTTGCCCTTCCGCCACGGAATGAACTTCTTTCCTCACGGTCAAAGCGTCCCTCACGGCCAAAATCACCGCGGCCAAAACCTCTGTCCCAGTCACGTCTTCCACCGCGTCCTCCACGGCCAAAAGACTCATCTCTTCCGCGCACAGAAGAACCATCAGACACAGACTTTGAATCCAGATGCATGTGCGGCAGGGAAGAATCATTGCGGGACATTTCCAGGGCACGCTCAGCAGCATCCTTTGGAAGACTCAGCAGACAGAAGCGGTCAGCCATGTCGATGGCATCCACATCCCTGTCGCGCAGCTTGAGCAGACTGGCAAAGAACATGGCAATGCGCTTCGGGTTATAGCCGTCACGCCATCCCATCTGAACATAAAGGCGCAGCTGGTTCCTGGAGACAGAAACCATTCCGCCGTCCCCACGGTCGCGTCCACCTCTTCCAAAACGCTCTCCCCTGTCACCACGGTCTCTGCCACGGTCACGTCCACCGGCAACAGCAGTGATTTTACCGTAACGGCTCTTGCTCAGTTCACGGCCATAAGTGGCGGCAAGCAGAGAAGCAACAACTTCCTGGGCATCCTGACCCATGCACAATTCTTCAGCAAGCTGGGCAAAAATAGGGTCACCCTTGCGCAGGTGAGGAACCTTTGCAGTCTGGGAAGCAGAAGCTCCAGCTTCACCGGAATCCACAGCAGCTTCACCGGATTCACTTCCAGCGGCGTCAGCCCTTTCAGCGGCATCAGAAACATCAGCATTTCCGGCAACAAAATCCACAGCTTCCATATTCGCACCGGTTCCGGAAGAAGACTCCTCAGACACCTCGGCAACACCGTCACCAGCCGCAGCATTTTTTACAGACCCGGCATTTTTTTCAGATTCAAGAGGCGCATCAGCAACAGGCTTGAGTCCCAGCTTGTCCTTGACCATGTCGAACAGACGCATACGCTTTGCGGCAAGAACTTCCTCAATACTAGGAACCTTGCCCTCAGTCATCTCGCCCTTGGCAGACCTCTTGATAGCAGAGCGCAGAAAGTTCAGTTTTCTCCTGGCTTCCTCAGGACGCACAAAAGTCACAGCCATACCGGCAGCACCGGCACGTCCAGTACGTCCGATTCTATGAACATAAGTAGGACCGTCAAACGGCAGATCATAGTTCACCACATGGGTCAGACCGCCTATGTCAATACCACGGGCGGCAACGTCAGTGGCAACAAGAATGCGCACACGCTTAGCCTTGAAGCGGTAAATGATTTTCTCGCGCTGGTTCTGCGGAATATCACCGTGAAGGGCCGCAACCTGGTATCCCTTTTCGTCAAGAGCCTTGCACACAGCGTCGGCATCAGTCTTCTTCTGCACAAACACAATGCCGTAGAAATCGTCAGAGATATCCACAAGGCGCACCAGAGCCTCAATCTTGTCGCTCTCGCGCACCACCCAGTATTTCTGCTCAATCAGCAGAGGCTCCTCTTCGTGGCCTTCTTCCTCCACAATCTCATAGTCGCCCATGAATTTTCCGGCAATCTTGAGAATAGGCTGAGGAATGGTGGCACTGAACAAAAGCACGCGGCAGTCAGGATTTGCAGAGGCAAAGATATTTTCGATGTCGTCCACAAAACCCATGTCCAGCATCTCGTCGCCTTCGTCAAGAATAAAATATTCAATTTTGCTGATATCAAGGACACCGCGCTCCATCAAGTCCTGAACACGGCCAGGAGTACCAACCACAATCTCCACACCACGGCGCAGGGCACGGATCTGTTCGCCCATGGAAGCACCGCCATAAACCACAGCAGTACGCGGATAGACACCAGTAGTAAAAGAAGCCATCTCCTGGGCAGTCTGCATCGCAAGTTCGCGGGTAGGCTCAAGAATAATAGCACGGACACAGTCGCCCTCACCGCGCAGGCTCTGCACAAGCGGCAGACCGAACGCAGCAGTCTTACCAGTACCAGTGCGGGCGCGCGCAATAACGTTAGCCTCACCGTTCAAAAGACGCGGAATAGCCAGCACCTGAATCGGTGAAGGCTGCACAAAACCCTTCTTTTCAATAGCCGCAAGAGTAATTTCATCAAGGCCCAGGTCCTCAAAAGACATGGTTTCTTCTTCGGGCATAGAAAGCCCTTCTTCATTCTGAGACATCAATTCATCCATTATGTGTTCCCCTACGCCGTAGCGCCTGCATGAAAGAGAGAAACCGCATAACAAAACATGAACCATGTTCCCCTGTAGCCAAGAGCCTGCACCTTGCGCAAGTTCCATGCGGTTACTTCACTATCATGAAAAAAATTATTCGCAAAGTCTAACGTTTTTATCAGTATTATGCAATACCTTGCGCTTTATTTTCAAAATTTTCCTGCTTATTTTTTTGGACGGCACCGCATTCCCCAGACTCCGCCGTAAAGCTCCAACCGGCCGTCCCCCGCACCGCATTCCCCGCCATTCCGGGTTCCGTCCGCTGCGCTCCCTCCAGCCCCCGCCTGCGCGGTGGCCGCTCTGATATGCACCCAAAAAAGGTGACAGTTTTAAAAGTCACTGGTGTCGAATTGGTG
>CAMNHD010000263.1 GCA_946538875.1 uncultured Treponema sp. | reverse complement strand
AATTTCTCCGACAACAGAGCTCACCGACTCAACAGCACCGTTCTGTTCCTTTACAGAAGAAGTCATCATTGAAATCGACTGTTCAGTCTGCTCCACAGAAGAACGAATCTCCGCCGCCGTAGAGTTCAGGCTGGCAGAAACCCCTGCCACCGAAACCGCAGAATCCTTTACATCGCCCACCAGCACGTCCATGTTGTTGGACACATCGTCAAAGCACTGCGCAAGGTCGGAAGCCTCGCTGGTTATATGATCCTCGTAAGTCTTTGTAAAATCGCCGGATGCAATGGACTTGCACTCTTCGGCCAAGACCTTGAATGTGTGGGATGTCTTCCTTGAAATGGTAAATACCAGAGCCATAAAGAAGAGGCTCAGCAATACAGCAATAAGTCCCATTCCAATTATCATAGAATGGAACTGCTTGGAATAATCCTTGACCGGGCCGTCCACAACAATGTACCAGGGCAGAAAACTTAAGGGCTTAAGTCCAAAATATGAGCCGGAAAGCACCTGCGACTTCACACCGGAAGCCAGATACCTTGGAAGCGTCGTGTGCGCGGCAAGGACAGGCACATCATCAAAATACGATGCCTTGAGGATTTTTCCAGCGTCATCATTTGTAACATACAGTCCCTGGGAATCAACAATATTCATCCGTCCGTGTTCTGAAAGCGCAAATTTTTCTATTAAACTGCCAATATTACCAAGAATTATGTCTATGGCCACCACTCCCTTTATTTTTCCGGATGCCCCTGGAACGGTACGTGAGATTGTGATGCAGACATTGCTAGTCATTGCGTCAATATAAGGGTCGGTGAAAACAAGCTCTCCGGGTGATTTAAAGGCCTTTATATACCATTCACGCTTCACAGGATCCCAGTCCCGGTCCGGCACCCAGTTATCACTGTTGATGAAATACCCTCCCTTTTCGTACCGGGACACCTCCGTGGCAAAATACATGGAAAAGTTGCCGTTCTTACCATGGGAATAATCCATGATACAGCGGTAAAGATAATCAGGATCATCATTGTAAGTGGCAGACACAGAAAAATCCGTAATCTTGTTCATATAAGGGGTGAATATGGCGTCCACATCAGCCTCGACACGTTCCATGGCAAGATCCACCTGAGTTGCAATTTCCTTTTCTATAATCCTGTTTATCAAAAGGTAGGCGGAAAGAATCAGGAATACCGAGACCACAAGGAGTGGAATCAGGGATCCAAGCAACAGCTGCACGGACAATGAAATGTGCTTATCCTTTTTTTTCATAAGACTCTCCGTTCGGAAGTTATTATAAATTTTTCTTAAAAAAGTCGGTAAAAAAAACGTTATTTTTCGTACTATTTACTTAAGTATAACACAGTTTCATCTATTTTCAATAATCACCTTGATTTTTCCACGAAAATTCCTTGGACAAAATGGATGCCGGTCGCGTACCGGGGTTGCGGAACTGTCGGGGTTGCGGAACCGTGCCACACCAACTAAAAAATCACAACCTTTCTGAATTATGCAAACTTTACTCCTGGAATTTCAGGCTTTATACTGGTTTCTAAGATTGCGCTTGCAAATTTCGTCAGACATTTACAAGTGCAACTCTGAAAAAAAATTTTACAAAAGGTGAAATCATGAAAAAAACTATTCTAGGTCTTTTGAGTGCAGCTCTCTGCCTTGCACCGCTTGCAACCGGATGCAGCAACAGCTTTACAGGAGACGCGGCTGCATACCGCGCAGTCTCATACCCCGCATGGACAGAAGGTGTCTACTATAATACAGGCGATTATGTAAGCTACAACGGAAACACCTACCAGTGCATCTTTGCACACACAGCGCTAGGCAACTGGACCCCTGAGATTGTTCCAGCCCTGTGGAAGTTGATCGGTTCCGGCGCCCAGACACCTGTCACTCCCTCAGACCCGGAGCCTTCAAGGGATACAGACAAGGACACTCCAGCCGCAGCAGACCTTACTGACGGCGGAATCTACACCATTGTGGCACAGTGCTCGGACAAGGCCATAGATGTTGCGGAATATTCCACCACTCCGGGCTCAAATATCCACCAGTGGACTCTTGGCAACGGACAGGCAAACCAGCAGTGGATTCTCACCAAGTGCGAGGACTCTTACTGGGTCATCAAATCAGTGCACTCAGGCTATGTCCTTGACATCGACTCCTCCAAGACTGAAGACGGTGCGAACATCTGCCAGTGGTACGACAACAGGACTTCAAACCAGAAGTGGGCATTTGAACGCCTCTCAGACGGCTACTACAAGATTGTAAGCCAGAACTCAGGAAAAGTCATAGATGTAAGCTCTGCTTCTACCCAGGACGGAGCCAACATCCAGCAGTGGACATGGAACGGAACTCCAGCCCAAAAGTGGCGCCTTACCAAAGTATCCTCCACGGAGCAGCAACCTCAGCCGCCTGTGGACGAAAACACTGTCACGGTAGACGGCAGAACCTACAGGCTCACATTCTCGGACGACTTCAACGGCTCAAGCCTTGACAGCAGCAAGTGGGAAAGATGCCCTGAATGGCAGAGACAAGACCTTGGCGGTTATTGGGAAAACGACTGCTCATACGTGACAGGCGGTAACCTTGTCATTGAATGCCGCAACAACAACGGCACTCTCCAGAGCGGTGCGGTAAGAAGCCGTGGCAAATTCGAACAGTCAGGCGGTGTCTACAGGATAAGATTCAAGGCCGAAAAGTCCAGCGCGCTTTGGTACGCATTCTGGCTTATGACCGATGCAGAGGCAAACATCGGAAACGGCGCAACTGACGGTGCAGAGATTGATATATTCGAAATCATCGGGAACGATCCCTGGATGCCGGCAGGACAAAAGGCCTACCTTAACTCCGCAGTTCACTACGACGGCTACGGGGACGCAATGAAATCAGTTTCAAGCCAGTACCATGTTGACGACAGTTTCTTTGGCCAGTGGCACGAGGCAACCTTTGTCTGGACAGCCGACGGCTACAAACTGTATATGGACAACAATCCTAATCCAATCTGGAACGCACGTGGCTCAGAATACGGCGGAACCTGCACCACTGCAAACTATATAAAAATCACTGCGGAATTCGGCATCTGGGGCGGAGAAATCATAAACTCCCTGCTTCCTGCCCACTTCTACGTTGACTGGGTAAAAGTCTACAACTGATAGACCATATTTTGTAACAAGCCCATAGAAATCAATTTTAGAAATGTGTCTGCATTATGTCAAAATTGATTTCCATGACCCAAACCGCAAAAAAATTTGACCAATTCTAAAAAAATTGCTAAACTTGGCTCTCCCGATTTCCGAGAATAGAAGAGGAATAGGCTGAAAAGGCTTGGAACCGTTCAGTCTTGTCCAAATTCCAATCTTATGGGTGGTAAAAGATGAGCTACAACACGTATTCTTACAGCGGCTACAATACATACCGCGAAATTGGAGTAAAAACTGCCAGGCAGGGGAAACTGGTGGTCATGCTCTACGAAGGTGCCGTCTCACATCTTGCCGAAGCACTTGCGCTGGTA
>CAMNHD010000262.1 GCA_946538875.1 uncultured Treponema sp. | reverse complement strand
AAATTTGGACGGCACTGCTTTTGGGCATTCCAGGAAATGCGTCAAACAGGCCGTCCATTTTTCATCCCCGTCATTCCGGGTTCCGGCTTCCGCCTCCAGCCCCCGCCCTGCGGTGGCCTTGCGCCCTCCAAGCCGGGCGTAGTCTGGTTTTATGCAAAGCTAGGCAACAAACAGCGTAAGACAGTCATCAAGCTGCCTGCGTACCTCTGCTTCGTCATAATCCTTTCCTATAAAGACAATCTGGTTCATACGGTCACCGTATTTTTCATCCCAGGCAAAATACTCATCATTATAGTTTGCCATAAGTTCCTTTTTGTCCACGGAATCAGGCATTGCCGCAATCCATATTGCGTAGCCGGTAACAGTGGCGTTGCGTCCTGCCTGCTCAAACAGAACCACCTCGCTGTCATCGTCATTGAACCACATGTACCCCTTGGCACGGATAAGCCCACGCGGATAATTCTTTTCCATAAAGTCAAAGAACTTCCTGCGGTCAAAGGGTCTGCGTTCCTCGTAGACAAAGCTGCTGATTCCGTATTCGTCAGAACAGTTCTCTCCTTCCTCACGGTTAAGGGCGCGTTCCACAGCACTGGAAGCACTCACCCTGTCAAAGTCAAAGTGACTGCCCGTCAGGATGCGGGAACTTTCCACCTTTCCGTCAACGCATTCAATTATCTCCGCCTTGGGCTGCATCTGCCTGATGACCTTCTTTACCTGGTCAAGTTTTTCCCTGTCCAGCAAGTCGCATTTATTCAGCAGGATGCTGTCACAGAACTCAATCTGATCCACAATCAAGTTGGTCACATCATTTTCATCAAGGCCATTTTCGTCAGTTCCCCTCTGAACAAAGGCTTCAAGTTCGGTAAGGAATTCCCTGTAGATTCTGTCGGCATCCACAACGGTCACCACTGAACTAAGATAAGCGTTTGTGATATCCTTTGCCTGCTCTGCATACAAAAAGCCGGCCGCAATGGAAGAAGGATCACTTATGCCGGAAGCTTCCACAAACACTGCCTCCACTTCTTTGTCGGCGGCGACACGCTGCACCTGGGCAATAAATTCGTCGCGGAGCGTGCAGCAGATACATCCGCCCTGCATCTCCACCATCTTTGACTGCTCAACCTTTGCCCCGTTCTGCAGAAGCCTTGCATCAACATTCACCCTGCCCATATCGTTTACAATCAGGGCAATCCTTCTGGTCTCCTGCTTAAGCAGGTTATTGAGCACAGAAGTTTTTCCGGCTCCCAAATATCCGGTAAGCAAAATCACCGGTTTCTGTTTTTCGTTTGACATAAAAATATTTTCCTAGTCAAGGACAGCCTTCAGCACGCCCAGATTCTTTTTCATAACGGAAAGATATGTGGTTCCGTTCTTTGCATCCTTGCCGGTGACAGACTGCATGGAATCAAGAACCAGAATTCCACGGGAGGGATTCTTTGAGTTGCTGTTCACTGTCCTGGCTATTTTTTTGTCAGAGCTTTCAATCACAATCACATTCTTAAGCGAAAGCTCGTCAGCCTTTGAAGCAAGAAAGGCCACAGTTTTAAAGCTGGCCTCTGTCTCAGCAGAACATCCGACAAATGCGGCAAAGTAATCCAATCCGTAATCGTCCACCATATAGCGGAACGGAAAGCGGTCGCAGAACACGAGAGTCTTCTGAGAAGATGTCTTTACAACGGCATTGTATTCCTCATCCAAAGCAGCAAGCTTCTTGTTGTATTCCTGACAGTTTTTTCTAAAACCAGAAGCATGTTTTGGATCAACCTGGACCAAAGCATCGCAGATGGCTCCGGTCAAAAGCTGAGCATTGCGCAGGGAAAGCCACACATGCTCGTCCAGTTCTTCCTCTTCTTCATCGTCGTCTCCATCGTGACCATGTTCATGATCGTCCTCTTCCTCGGCTTCCATACCTTCCTTGAGTTCTTCTGCCTTTGCCCGGTCGCCCATCACTTCCATAAGATTGACAACCTTCATCTTTTTGTTCTTTGCAGTTCTTAGAACATCCGCCACCCATGCGTCGCTTTCACCGCCAACATAAACAAACACATCACAGTTGGAAATCTTTGCGATATCCTGAATTGTAGGCTGATAACTATGAAGGTCCACACCGTTATCAAGCAGCATTGTAATATCGGCATTATTGGAACCGATAATCTCACGTGCCCAGTCATAAGCCGGGAAAATTGTTGTAACAACCTTTGTCTTTGCAGCAAGAGCCGCAACAGAAACCAGAGCCGCCAAAACGGCCGCAATTATTTTTTTCATAATAATAAATCTCCATATAAATCCAAGGGCGCTTCATCCAAAGCATTCACAATAAGAGGCGTCCATTTTTTTTTACAAACCAGCTATTTATATGGAAAGAAATCATTCATTTGCACGGACTTTCTGCACAACAGGAGTCACTATGCGCAAGTTCAAACTTATAAAGGAAAATAAAAATACAGGAGCAAAAAGAAAAGCCGCCAAAACCAGCGGAACAGATTCCATCTTGTCCAGTGAGCGCAAAGTGTTGCGCGCAGCATCCACCAGCAGGCAGACTACACAATCTTCACCAGAACAGTCATGGTCGGCATACAGGGGTTCGGCTAACAGGGCAAAAGTAAAGGCCATCAGCACCGTCGCCAGAACCGCAGCGCGCACCAGGCCGGCCATCAGCCCAAAAGAAAAGTTTCCCTTTTTCCAAAAACCGCCAAAACCCTTCATCCCAAAATCCACTCAATTTGAAAATGATTTTCAAATTATACACATCATAGAATAAATGTCAATATGAAAACCATTTTCATTTTTAGAAATCAATTTTACCGCCCCGCAAACTCAAGGAAGGGTTCGTCAAAGCCTTCCTCCAGCCATAGGGAAATGCGGGACGCCACATCGTTTACCTTGGAGCGGCGCTTTTTTCCAGTGACTGCACACTCCCACACCAGCGCCACACGCCATCCGTCCTGCATAAGTTCCTTGATTTCCCTGCGGTCGCGCTCACGGTTGCGCATCAGTTTTGCGGTCCAAAATTCTACATTGCTACGTGGTATGCGGGCCTTGGAGCAGCCCTCATGGTAATGCCAGAAGCAGCCGTTCACAAACACCACGGCATGATAGCGGGGGAATACTATGTCCGGTGTTCCGGGAAGCCGTCTGTCATTTTTGCGGAACCTAAACCCAAAGGAAAACAAGGCCTTGCGCACTGCCATCTCCGGCTTGGTATCCTTGCTGCGTATCCGGGACATGTTCAGGCTGCGGGTTTCAGGGGAAACAGAATCCATTCAATACCCCAGACGTATTTTTTTACCGACCGAAATCTCACTTGCCAATTCCTCACGGATTTCGCGGACCAGGCACTCTCCGTGAAAACTCAGCAGATCCACACCCGCTCCATGTCCCTTCACCGAAACAGATTCATCAACAATAGCATTCACGCAAAACCGTCTTTCCACTCCGCCACTCTATCACATACCCAGCGGCTTTGTCAAAATTACTTTCTATAGTTTTCTACGCTGAATCAAAAAAATTCCGGAATA
>CAMNHD010000261.1 GCA_946538875.1 uncultured Treponema sp. | reverse complement strand
CCCTCTTCTTATGGTTGTGGTAAGTTTCCTGTTCTCCATGCTGATTCAGGGCAGCAGCTTCCTGCAAAGCTCAATGCAGATTCCGGCAAGCATGGCACAGATACTTCAGGGAATAATTATTTTCTTTGTGCTTGGAAGCGAATTCTTTGTGCGTTACCAGCTGCTTTTTACAAGGGGCGGAACTAATGCAAAAAAAAGCGCGGAGGTTGCAAAATGAGTTTTATGATTTCTCTAGGACTTTTTCTACAGGTTGCGGTGCAGATGGGAACACACATACTGTTCGGGATTCTTGGCGGCATTCTTTTTGAAAAGGCAGGTAACACAAATCTTGGTACCGAAGGCATGATGCTGATGGGTGCCTCCATCGGATACATGGCGGGAATCTCCAGCGGCAACCCGGCAGTGGCAATGCTCTGCGCAGGTCTTGCAGGAATGCTCGGAGCACTTATCTACGGCTTCATAACAATCACACTGAGAGGAAACCAGGTTGTAACAGGCCTCGTTCTTACCACATTCGGAACCGGTGTTGCAAGTTACCTTGGAAAGACACTTACAGCAACTCCTCTACCCAACAGCGTGACAGTTCCATTTGCCCACAAGGCGATCCCACTGCTGAGCAGAATTCCGGTTCTTGGGCCAATGCTCTTTGACCAGAGCATTTATGTTTACCTTTCAGTCGTCATGGCAGTGCTGCTGTTTCTGTACTACCGCTACACGCGCTGGGGGCTAAATGTCCGTGCCGTAGGAGAAAACCCCGCCGCGGCAGACGCTTCGGGAATCAACGTCTCTCTCTACAAGTATGTCCATGTTGCATGCGGAGGATTTCTCTGCGGACTGGGCGGAGCATACCTCTCACTTGTATTCGTTCCACGCTGGCAGGAAAATATTACTGCCGGTGCAGGTTGGATTGCAATAGCCTTGGTAATCTTCTGTACATGGAATCCGCTCAAGGCAGTTCTTACCGCCTGGGCATTCGGTGCGCTCAAAGGCCTTACATTCAAACTACAGAATGTTGTGATTGGCGGTCATGCAATCTCAGTGTCCACACAACTGCTTGACATGATACCCTACATCGCAACAGTTATCGTGCTTGTAGTCATGGGACTAAGGTTCAAGAAAGAAAATCAGGCACCAGCCGCACTTGGTTCCTCTTACTTCAGGGAAGAACGCTAGGCCGTTCAGCGGTGGAGTCCACACTTAGCGGTGGCGATGGCGGTCACCGGTGCCGCTCACACTTAACACTAGCCCGCGCGGTTACCGGTGCCGCTAACACTTAGCGGTACCGCGGACTGTTACCGGTGCCGCAAGCCATCTTACTTCTTCCAGAAATCCGGGAAAAAGAAAATCACCATCGTGTAGAACTCAAGACGACCGGCAAGCATGGCAAACGTATACCACCACTTGATAGGAGCCGCCAGAGGCCCACAGTTAAAGCTGGGCCCAAGTTTTCCAAACGCAGGTCCAACATTTCCAAGCATAGTAAGCGAGCCAGTAAATGCAGAAAACAAATCCAGCCCAAAAACCGCTCCTATCAGAGTAGTGACAAAAATCAGCATCACAAACATCACAAAAAATGCCGTGACAGAAAACACAACATCCTTACGCCCAGCCCTGTTGTCAAGACGGATATTGAACACCCCATGCGGATGAAGAGTCTTCTGCACCTCGTTGCCAAGCTGCTTGGCCACAATCACCCAGCGGATAACCTTTACACCGCCCGCCGTGGAACCAGAAGAACCGCCCACAAAGAACAGCGCAAAAAGAATCACCTGACTGGCCGCAGAAAACTTAGTATAGTCAAATGTACCAAATCCCGTGGTAGACATAATCGCAAGAGTCTGGAACGAAGAATACCTCAGAGATTTAAAAAAGTTCCCGAACTGAGAGGTCTCAAACAAAGTGATCAGCAGAATGGAAATCAGAACAATCCCCACATAAGCCTTAAGCTCAGTATTTTCCTTTACGTCAGACAGCTTTCCCGTGAACAGATAAAAATACATCGTAAAGTTTATTCCGCCCAGGAACATAAAGACAGTGATAATAATATCAATTGCCAGGGAATTGTACCCGCCGATACTTGCATTCCGCGTGGAAAAACCGCCGGTTCCCAAAGTAGCAAATGCATGGCTCAGGGCATCAATAAAATCCATGCCCGCAATCTTGAGCAGAACAAACAAGGCAACGGTCAGCGCAAGGTAAATGAACCAAAGCACCTTGGCAGTAGTCGCAATCTTAGGAGTAAACTTCCCCTTTTCAGGCCCAGTAGTCTCGGCTTTGATAAGCTGAAAACCACCCACTCCCAACAGCGGCAGCAGAGCAACAGTAAGAGCCACAATTCCCATACCGCCAAGCCAGTGAGTCTGGCACCGCCACAAGTTTATGCTTCTTGGCAAGATTTCAACATCGCTCAGTATAGTCGCACCAGTAGTAGTGATACCGCTCACGCACTCAAAAAAAGCATCAGTAATAGAAGGAATCGCACCGCTCGCATACAGAGGAATAGTACCAAAGACACTTGCCGAAACCCATGCCAGCGCAACCACAACAAACGAGCCCTTGATAGACAGCCTGATTTTCTTTTTCCTCCCCGCAATGAAAAACACCGCAAAGCAGAGCCAGGAAACGACCATAGGAACAGCAAATGAAGCAATCACTGAATACTCAGCACAGACAAGCGCCACCACAATAGGAATCAGGTAAGTAGTTCCCACAATGGCCAGCAGCGCAGAAATAATCTTAGCATAACTCAACCACATAAGTGCACCGCCTTACTCAGCACCAAACTGCTCAAGCACCCTGCGCTTACCCGTCTGGGCAATAAGCACAAGATGGTCACCAGCAGAAAACACAGTGCTTCCACCCGGCAACTCGTAAGCCTGGCTTCCTGGTTTCTTGATAAGCATCACAAGATAGGCACCAGGGTTCGCAATATCCTTAAGCGACTGCCCGATTATGTGACTGTCAGAAGGCAGATCACATTCCACAATCTCGAACTCACTGTTGATACTGTGGATGCCCGTAACATGCTTTCCGCGCAAGTGACTCATAATCGAGTCAACAACAGTATCGCGCAGCGGAATAGGAACATCCACCCCCAGCTTGCGCGCAATGTCGGCAAATGCAGAATGAGCAACAAGAGCAACAGTCTTTTTTACCCCAAGAGACTCAAGGTAAGCAGATACAACCATATTCAGCTCATGATTGTGGGTGGCACAGATTACCAGATTGTATTTGTCCAGCCCCTCTTCCTCAATAAATCCCTCGTCAGTAACATCAGCACAGCAGACCCTGGCCTCCGGAAAAGCTTCGCTCACTTCCTTGCAAAGATTCTCATCACTGTCCACAATCAGGAATTCATGGGCAAGTTTTCTCTGGCTGCGGTTAAAGAGCTTGGAAAACAGAGTCGTCTTTTTGCGCTCAATAAGCCTTTCCGCAACAATACTGCCGATTCTTCCGGCCCCAACAAGAGCCACCTTGCGCATAGCATCAATCTTTGTACCGCAGAGCTCCATCGCAGCCGGAACA
>CAMNHD010000260.1 GCA_946538875.1 uncultured Treponema sp. | reverse complement strand
ATCTTTAACCCGCCTTGTGTAACTGTCCGGCTCTGCATACACATCCTCGCATGCCTTGAGCATTGGTTTGGATACATAAATATAGTCAATCCTCAGATTTCCACAGGACGGGAAGAAATCGTCAGGATAGCACTCTTTCACCAAATCATAGAAAGGGGAATGGAAAATCATATAGTCCTGCGCGGTAAAACCGGGAGAAGCATTATTCCATTTATATTTGCCGTTGTCCTTACGGCTGTATGAGTTATAGTCCCCCGGCATAATCCACAACTCCTTATCAGGGTTCTTGCTCTTGCGCACAGTGCCGTCAAGGATACAGGTAAGTTCCCTCACGCGGTACTGTTCGCCTTCATATCGGTCTGCACTGGCCTGCCTCTGCTCCGGAGGTACGCCACGACCATATTTACCGTGCTTGAGATGCACGGTGACTATGTTCAGGGGCTTTTCCACGCCAGGAACTTTAATCTGGTACCAGCCGCTGTAGTTTACCACCACGGAGTCCGGTTGGCTGCCTTTTACAATAGCGACACTGTCAATGGGGTAACGAGAAGTTACAAGGCAGGGATAGTTGGTAAGGCCGTAAGGCGTCGAAGTGGAGGGACGCCGTGGATTCACCCTGACATACTCATGTCCCCAGCGGGCACAAAGCTCATCCCAGTGTTCCGGAAGGTAGCGATCCTCGTTGGGCATGTGTTCGTTTGTCCCGTCATAATAAATCTGAGCGCCCTCACAGAAAACGCAGATATCCGGGTCATAAGATTTTATCCAATCAACAAACTGGTTGTAGTTTTCCCGCTGGCCAGCCCACATGCCGTTCTGGATGTTCCAGTAAAGAACACGGAGGGTTTTTTCGCTGTTGTGCTGCGGCTTCTCAGGCCCAGGCACGGCCGATGCGCCTTTCGTAGCTGCGCAACAAACAACAGGAACAGAGAATACAAGGGCTAAAACAAACTGTTTTAAAAGCTTAATCAAAAATCGCATAATTGGCTATCGTTTAAGACAAAACTATTAAAAAAAACCGGCGCTGAAAAGCACCGGAAAAAATCGGGAAATAAAGCAGTATTTCGGGAAAGCGTTATTCGCTGATAATCAATCTATTAAATATTTTTAATAATTTATTTTGGGAAAAGAAAAACATTTCCTTTTTAGTCTAAAGTTCTGATATAACCTTCTCGAACTCCTCTTCGGTGACGGCAAGTCTGGACTTGAGACCGGACCTGAGGTTGTACACAGTCTTTACGGAACACTGCAACATTTCAGCAATTCTTGTGCTGTCTTCAATACCTAATTTAATGAGCGCAAGGATACGGAGTTCCGTGGATAGTATCTCCGTTTTCTTTGGAACAATGCGGGCTTCAGGCTTGAGACAGCCGTTAACGGTCTCCAGGAAATCCGGAAAAATATCGACAAAGGCCGTATCAAAGTTGTGGAACAGTTCTTTCCTCTCCACAGATGCAATGTCCCCAAGCGGGCTTGTGAGTTCCAGAGCCTGCTCTATCTGGCCTTTCTTCAAGCGCGTGTGTACCCTCATACGGAAAACGTCAAGGCGCTTGATGTATGAAGAATAAAGCTGGAAAACCACGCCTATATAGTTCTTGGTTATATTGTCCGACTGCTCCAGGTTGTCTTTGAGCCTGGTAATCTTTATTCGCGATCTGTTTATGCTCACAAGTGCAAAAACAAGTGCAAACAGCAGAAGGGAGATCAGAACAAGAGTACTCTGAAGCTCACGGTTCCTTTTCCGTATAAGCTGTGCGTTGCGGTCGTTGATTTTAATTGTCAGACTAGCCCCGTCTATAAGCCTCCTTCTTGACCCAAGCCTCTGAAGCGATGAGAAATAGTAATCGGAAACCTTCTTGGCAGCATTGACTTCATTGATACTTATCAGCAACGATTCCACCCTAAGGAGTGACGCTATGTTCTGGTTGCAGTTCGCTACCTCAATGATGGCAGACTCCAGAAGGTCGTCCACTGCCTCTCCTGTCAGATTGCGTTCATAATAGTACGCTATCATAAAACGGTCGTAGAGGCAAGTGGCATAGGGAGCGGAGCGAGGGTCTTTGATAGAGGAAAGGCGGATGTCATTATAGCGTCTTGCCTCAGCGTAATCCCCTGCCCTGGCAGCTTTCCTTTCAATATTGTGGAGATAATCCAAGCTCATAGTATCCGCCACGGACAGCAGAGAATCCCTGTAGAGGTTATAGCTCTCACGGTACTTATTCTCAAAAAAGTCCGGCACGTTGTAATCAGAATACAGGTTATGGTAGAGCATAGTCCAGGCATTGTAGTAATTCTCAAGGAGCTTGCCACTGACCGCCTTTCTGGGTACGGAAGAAATGATTTCGCGAGCCTCGGAATAGAACCCCGCCTCTGCCATCAGCATTGCCAGCATGATGTCGGCCCTCATTTTCAATGAGTCCAGACCGGCCTCTCCGGCAATACGCGAAGCCCTCTGCAAATATATCAAAGTGGAATCCACCACATAGTCGTAGTACTCGCTGGCTATTTTGTAATTCAGAATGACCCTATCCCTGTCTGTCTTACCCGGCAGGCCGGCCTTCAAGGAATTTATTACCCTTTCTTTCCGGGCGGCGTAAACATCTGTACTGTCCAGTTTGCTCAAGAGTTCCTTCACAAGCCCCCTGGTCCTGTCTGTATGCGGCATCTTGTATTCCCTGTGACCGCAGGAAACAAGAAACGCGAGAAGAAGTATCAGATAGTGTATTCTCATTATCGTATAATGAAGCGTTCTGTACGGCGGCGGGAATCGCCTGCATAGAAGTCAATATAGACCCTGGAGCCCTTGACAATGAGTTTGTAAGAGCCTACAGCATCGGACCACAGGTAGCGCTTTATGCCGGGACGATACTCGTCGAAGATGGGGGCGTAGTGAGGATAGCCATCGGCCCCGGAATGCTTTACGATGTAGTTTGCCAGGGAATCGGCCTCCCAGACGCTGCTCATGGTCATCTGGGTGATGCGGCCGCCGTCGCCTTCCCAGTCAAGCAGTTCTGTATCATGCGTGTGGCCGCAAAGGACTATGGCATTGAGAGATGCCAGAAGAGCCCTCATCTCGCGGCGCTCCTGCGCACGGGAATCGTCCCTTTTGCCAAGGAAGAACCAGTGGAAGATGTCCGGGTCGTCAAACGGGAATACAGGGGTGTGGATGAGCACAAATACGTGCCTTGAACCGCGCGCCTCCTCCAGCAGGGACTTGATTCCTTCCAGATTGGTAGAAGCGTAATTCACAGCCACAAATGCGTCGGGGCCCTGACGGAAAAGGTAACTGGTGTGAGTTATCTCCTGGCCAAGTTCATGTGACACACGGGGCATCATATATGCCTTGTATGCCCTTCTGCACAGGGCATCGTCTACGCCTCGGCGGTCATGGTTGCCATTGATTGAAACAAAAGGCAGATCAGGGGCTACTCGCGCCTTGAGAAAGTTGACAGCATCGTCAAGGAAACGCACGTGGGTGGTGGAATCGGCCGTATCCCCCTGGATGAGGTCTCCAACCTGAAGGACGTAGCGGGTGTCCGTGCCAA
>CAMNHD010000259.1 GCA_946538875.1 uncultured Treponema sp. | reverse complement strand
TAAACCCCTTCTTTGGGAGGGAGATTCACGCAGCCGGGCAGCTCACGGATTGCGGCAAACATCTCTTCCCTTGAACTTCCGAACTGCGAGTCATGGTTTCCAAGAGCCACCGCGCACGGAATTCCGCTCTGGGAAAGAGGCTGGAGTATTTCCCTCGCACTCTGAATGTCAGGACGCCCGAACACTATGTCTCCGGTATGTATAACAAGGTCCGGTCTGACACTCTCAATGGCCTCTTTTACACAGTTCAACGCACGTTCTGACCGCGGATCCCCTGCAATGTAGTGGGTGTCCGTAAACTGAAGCACCGTGAAAGTGCCATCCGGACCGTAGTGGAAATCACGCGATACGGCAGGGGCCACATCCTTCGCCGAAGGAGCACATGCCTGCATCACGCGAGGCGCTACAGCCGCCGCCCCGGTAATAATTGCCGCATTTTTGAGGAAAGACCTTCTTTTCATGGCTCTAAGTTACAAAAAAAGGTAAAACAACAGCGGCGTCGAGGCTAATCGGCGCCGCCATTGAATTATAGTAGTGAGATGTTAGAGCTTGGGGTAGACAATCTTGCGGACGGTTGCCCATGAAGTGTCAACATGGTAAACACAAAGGTTGTTTCCTTCAACACTTAAAAGAATGTCAGATGACATTAAGTTGGGATCAATACCGTCAGGCATCAAGTTACCCTCACCCATCAACTCTGCAGCTGAAAGAAGCTTTCCGTTGGTAAGGTCAAGAAGATATACCAAAGAAGAATACCACCATTCAGGGCCCCAGAAGGCAATGACAGAAACTGCAGCGATAATATTGCCATCCCAAGAAGTTACAGATATAGAGGTCGGGCCGTAATTTTCGTTACACAACGCACCAGTAAGGTCTGACCAATTTGTTCTTCCGTCAGCCGAGAGTTGCAGGCTATATACGCCATCGTAGGCGGTATATAAGTAACCCGCTGCTGAGGGATGGAAACAAGCCGCCTTTGAATTCCATACGGTATCAGTAATTTCCGGGCCGTTCAGATAAGCAGATTCACCAGCAACGCCACCAGTGATAGTCCATGTAATGCCAAAGCAGTATGCGGCGCCAGAACCGGCATTGCCTATTGTTAGGGTTACAATAGCGTTGTTGAAGACATCCCCCGTAGCCTTAACTGATGTTGCGGCAGGTGCATAAACACCATTTGCGGCAGACGCAACTTTAGTGAAACCAGTAAGGTCTGAAGCATTCGCCTTGACAGCATAAACTTCAGCTGTTTCACCAACGGCAGCAAGGTTTGCAAACAACACATTCCCAGCATCATCGTTACATATTGACTTGATAGGAAGACCGTCCGGAACATTGATGCTCTCCACGTTGCCTGTTTCCTTGTTATATGCCCTAAGAACTGCTCCGTCAGTCATAAGAAGCTTACCATTGAATAAAGCCAGGGATGCTCCGTCGGGCTCTGTTGCTAAATTAAAGTCGGCAGGGAGTTCCATGCTCCAAGCAACTTTAGAATGGCCTTCCTGATTTACATAAATCCTGTAAACTGCATCTTCAGTACCGTCCTGATACTCCTCCCATGTTTCCTCGTTAACTTCATAATGCGGAACCTGGATTGAAGGGACTGTAAACTTTACATATGCCTGACGTGCATCGTAACCTTCATTAGCTGCGACAGTGAAGTAACCTTTGCCGCTTTCTTTGTCAAAGGTAACAGGAGCCCAGGTGAAAGCGTCGCCTTCACCGTCATAAGTCTTCATGGTGTATTCCTCGGTAGTGATAACTGAAAAATCCGCCCTGCCGCCATCGACGCCAAGATCGACATCCTTGGAAATGACAAAGACTTTTCCCTGCATGAAGGAAACGGTGACTTCCTTGGGGCCCGCCTTGATTGTAAGTGTGGCATAACGGCCTGGAACTTCAGCCGGAAGGGATGTGTAAGAAAGTTTTATTCTGCCTTCGTCGGTAGCGCTGCCCTTTTCTTCGCCTTCGGTAATGGCAACAACAGCAGGGTCGCTAACGGTAGCAGTCCAGTCTGCATTGGTCTTGAAGGTTACCGTAACATAGTCACCTTCTTCTTCAAGAGTCACAACCTCTTTGGAAGTAAGCTCGAGATATGTCTCGGGATCTTGGGGCTGTTCCTTGTTTTCGCAGGAGATTGCGGCGAGAGAAAGGGCCGCAACTGCAAGAATCAATAGTTTTTTCATAATGTTTAATTATTGGTTAAAGTGGATAGATAATTGTCAAACGTCTTTTTGTAAGCGTCATAGTAATTGAAACTTCTTATATGACTGAGGTCAAATACGAAGTAGCCGTCGGCGTCGGCCTTGGTTACAATGGCGTCAAATGTTTTTGGAATGTCCTGGCTGCGCTTTCCATTCTCCCATCCTTCAGAGTTTCCGATGTCTGGTCCGCCAATGCAGACGGTGTCTCCCATGAGCTTGTTCTTGCCAAGTTTTGCGAATCCCTGCATGGACCATTCATAGGTTCCGTAGATACTATCCGTAGAGGCATAGCAGCCAAGGAACATGTAGTCGCAGTGATCTGCAAATCCGTAGTCCTTGTACTCTTCAGAGGCCCATGCCGGGTAGTAGCGCGCAGTGTTGTAGCCGGGACTGGCCCAGTTCACTCCTGAGGGATAGTAGGAAGAGTACCAGGCGCCAACGTAAACCCCGAATTTCATGGAGGGATTCACCCCGTGAACGGCTTCTGCCGCCTTCTGAATAAAATCATGGATAATCTTTACCCTGAAGGTAAGCCATGCCTTCTGTTCTTCGTCAAGGCGTGAAGGAAGTGAGGATTCTCCAAGGGAATAGTCAAACACTGGCCAAGAGGCCGGCTCATGTCCAAGGAAAGCGGTGAATTTCTGCTTGGAAATGTCGGAGTATTCGCTTTGGAGGCCGGTGTCGTCATATCGGCAGCGGTCAAGGATAATGCCGTCCAAGTCGTATGCGGCAAGTTCCTTGATAATCTTGAGCACATACTCCTGAACCTGGTCCGATGCGGGGTTCATGAAGACAGTTCCCTCTACGTCCTCAAAGAAGCTGGACTCTATGCCGCTTTCAGTATTGTCCATCGCGGCCCAACTCTTTGGCACATCACCGGAAAAGATAGCGCCTTCACTTTCAAGGCCAAACATTCCACCATACCCGCACACAAAGGTGTTCATTGATGCATGAACCCTGAGCCCTGCGGCGTGCCCAAGGTCTATGAATGCCTGAAGATAATCCCAGGTGGCTTCCCGGTAAATGAAACCATAGCCATTGTACCATGCCGCAAGTCTTTTGGCTTCAGGAGCAACCTTTGACTTCCACAGCACCGTTCCTTCTGTCGGGCGTACGTCAACAACGATGTCTGTAAAGCCCGTGTCGGCAAGCTTTTTCATCTCCTTGTCGATGGCCGCCTTGTCGTTGGCAAAGAAGGGAAAGTTTGCAGCGGCGTCAATCCATACGTAGCGCGGCTTTCCTTCCGGAACAGTCTCTTCATCTACGGTGACAACAGGGTCGGCGGCATACTTGGTTTCGCAGCCTAAAAGAAGAAGCAGAGTAAATATGTACAGTAACTTACGAACTTTTTACTTTAT
>CAMNHD010000258.1 GCA_946538875.1 uncultured Treponema sp. | reverse complement strand
TCTCTGTATACCGGTCTTCTGGTTGACGCTCTTTATCCTCTGGTGACTGACGGCCGCACTGATGCTTCTGTTTCAGACCGCTTTGAGGTGCTCAAGGAACTTATCCGCAGCGTGAGAGGTCTCCGCGTGGAGTGCGGCCTTGATCCTGCGGCAAAGCTTCATGTCTCTGTCAAGATCAGCAAGGGTTCAAGCGCAGAGGTCATCCGCGAAAAGACCGATATGATTGAACTTCTGGCCGGTGTCAAGCAGATTGACTTTGTGGATGCAAGTCCTGCAAAGGCTATCGGTACTGTTGGCGCCGGTTTTGAGGCATTCCTGATGGTGGACGAGAGCATCAACAAGGAACAGCTGGCCGCACGCTTTACCAAGTCAATTGCCTCCGAGGAAGCTCTCATCAAAAAGACTGAGGCAAAGCTTTCCGGAAAATTCGTGGAGCACGCTCCTGCGGAACTGGTTCAGGCTGAACGCGACAAGCTTGCTGAAAGTCAGCGCCGTGTGGAAAAGCTCAACTCTTATCTTGCTTCTCTGTAGGCTTTCTAGTTAAGCATTGCGTGGTCAAAATTGCCCTCCCGGCAATTTTGACCACTGCTACGGTCGTGTGTAGCGGGCGGGCCCGCGGTTCCGCATAAGCCGTTGCGCGGCCGGTAGCCACTTTGTGTTTGCATATTGTCATAATTGATTTCCATGCTCCATTCCGGCATATTCCATGGCTTTTGAATTGCGGCATTTACACTTTTTTTTTAATATGCTACAATAAAAGTTATCACGTGGCGGTTTTTTATCAGAAATTTTTCTATAAGGGGGCAATACCATGGGAAAGCAATTGTTCAATATGGCAACAGAAAAACCTTCTCAGATGGATCAGGAACACATGCTGCAGCTCAAGGGTATCTCTTTGGCTCCCTATATGCAGTTGTCCACCGCCCTTATCGGTAAGGCCCGCTTTGCCGGAGGAAATATGTTCCGTCACCAGATGGACACGCTTGGCATTCTGATTGACTACGGCTACATTGACTCTGTTCTGCTGAAGGCAAGCTGCATCCACGATGTGGTTGAGGACATACCCGGCTTTGACCAGGAACTGATCCGCAATGCTGATGAAGAAGGCGGGGAAGTGCTCAAGCTGGTGCTCGAGGTGACCAAGCAGAAGGGGCAGCTCAAGAGCGAATATCTTAGGGCCATTATTGACCACGGAAGCCACAAGGCAAAACTGCTCAAGTGTGCCGACCGCATAAGCAACATGATTTCACTTGGTTTTGTGACCAGTGCCGAATTCATAGAGCGTTACTGTGACGAGACAGAATACTTTATATTTCCTATTGCACTTGAAGTTGACTACAACATGTACCAGGAGCTGATAAGCCTTGTCTGCTCAAGGCGGCAGTATCTTGAGGATTCCGGATACTTTGACCGCAAGAAAGACGACTAGCGCTTTTGCGTCATGCAATACAAAACACTCTCTTCTTATCTAAAACAAACATTCGGAACAAAAGTCTACAAGCTCTCCCTCTCCACCGGCTGCACATGCCCCAACCGCGACGGAACGCTAAGCCACAACGGCTGCACATTCTGCTCAAGCGGCGGCTCCGGCGAATTCGCAGAAAAGCCCCTCCCGGTGGACCAGCAGATAGAATTAGCCAAAAAACGCGTGGACGCAAAGTTCCCAAAGGGCATGGACTCAGCCCAAAGAAAATACATCGCATATTTTCAGTCATTCACCAACACTTACGCGCCTGCCGCCAAGCTGGAGCCGCTTTTTACCAAAGCAATCTCGCGCCCGGAAATAGTTGCCCTTTCCATAGGAACCCGTCCCGACTGCCTCCCTCCCGACATACTCAGCATGCTTTCCCGCCTGAACAGAATCAAGCCCGTATGGGTGGAACTGGGACTCCAGACCATCCATGAGCAGACAGCCCTCGCCGTGAACAGAGGCTACAGCCTCAGCACCTTTGAACAAGCATACAAATCGCTGAAGTCACTGGGCCTCACAGTCATCGTCCATGTGATTCTGTACCTGCCCGGAGAAAGCCGGAGCGGCATGCTTGAGACCGTGCGCTACCTTTCCGCGCTGAACCCCGTTCTGGACGGCATAAAACTCCACCTGCTGCAGGTGCTCCAAGGCACAGAACTAGGCAAATTATATAGAAGGAAACCCTTTTACCTTCCCACTCTTGAAGAATACTGCGCCCTCGTAGCCGACTGCCTTGAACTCCTTCCGCCAGAGACAGTAGTACACCGTATCACAGGCGACGGCCCCAAAAGCCTCCTCATGGCCCCAGAGTGGTGCGCCGACAAAAAGACCGTGCTCAACACCCTCACGAACTATCTCAAATCCCGCTGATTCTTCCGGACGGCAATACATTTTTTTCCCCGGACGGCAATACATTTTTTGTCCGGACGGTACCGCAGCTTTGACTCACCACATCATCGTCAGAACATTCCACTTCACCGCATTCCCGGCTTTCCGCCCCCGGGTCCCTCCGGGACTGCTTGCGCAGGGCTACAATCCGGCGTAGGCTGGTGGGGAATGTTCCCGCCAGAAAGTGCTGCAGAATTGATTTACATCTTGGTGAGCGTGCGGCAGCATTTGTTTTCTGCAAAAATTGTGTTATAATGGGGTATAGTATTTGGAGGCTTTATGAAATCAAGACTTTTAAGATTTGTCCCGCTTGCCCTTGTGCTCCTTGCAGGTTCCCTGCCGCTTTTTGCCCAGCCTGTGCTGGTGGATGCCACAAGCAAGGTGGAGTATGCCATTGAGTGGCACTTGAACGGCGGCACTCAGAACGCAGCCAACACTGACACCTATACTGCGGAAGACGGTCTTACCCTTGCCGCCCCCAGTCGCGAAGGCTACATCTTTGACGGCTGGTATGCAAATGCGGACTTGAGCGGGGAAAAGCAGACGGCCATAGCAGTGGGCTCAACCCAAAAGAGAGTCTTTTATGCAGGCTGGGTGATAACAAAAGACCAGGCAAAGAAGATTATGCAGGAAGAAATGGTGACTGTAATTCCTGTGGGAAAAAAGACCAATATGGAAAACTTTGCCGGCACCGAAGGAACCCAGGTGATTAACGCCTACAAGATTGCAAAGCACGAGGTAACTCAGGAACTTTACATGGCCGTTATGGGATATAACCCCAGCTATTTTAAAAACAAACCTGCTGCAGGAGAGGTGCAGGAAAAAAGGCCTGTGGAAAATGTCTCCTGGTATGATGCAGTTTATTTTTGCAACAAGCTTAGCCTGCTTATGGGACTTGATCCTGCCTATTCAGTTAATGGTCAGACAGACCCTGAAAACTGGGACTACACTCCACACCAAGGAATCTCCATTTACTCGAAGGTAGTCAGCAACTACAGCGCAAACGGCTACCGCCTGCCGACGGAAGCTGAATGGGAAATGGCGGCCCGTGGTGGAGTTGCGGGGGGCTGGAATTACAGCTATGCCGGCAGCGACAGTGTAGATGACCTTGCCTGGTATTATTCTAACTCCTATGACCGTGCTGATTCTAGTCGCAAAAGCCATGAAGTTGGCAAAAAGCAGCCCAACAAGCTGGGGCTTTACGACATGAGCGGCAATGTAGGGGAGTGGTGCGATAACTTTTATAGCTCATCGTC
>CAMNHD010000257.1 GCA_946538875.1 uncultured Treponema sp. | reverse complement strand
CTGGGGTGGATCAGCCCTGACCAGTTCATTCCTCTTGCAGAAGAGTCGCGCCTGGTGATTCCGCTTGGGGACTGGGTTATGGAAACCGGCATTGCGACTCTTTCCCACTGGGAAAAGACTTTTAACTTTGACGGCATTATTTCCATCAATGTTTCGCCTGTCCAGTTCAAAAAGGCTGACTTTATGGCCAAACTTGAGGAAAAGATTTCGCGTCACTCAGTCAATCCGGTGCATCTTGAGATGGAAGTTACTGAAGGTATGTTGATTGACAATGTTGACGAGACCATACAGAAGCTCAAGAGGCTGCGCGACATGGGCATCGGTGTCTCGCTTGACGACTTTGGCACCGGATACTCTTCCCTGCGCTACCTGCAGCTGCTCCCGCTGACTACGCTCAAGATTGACAAGTCCTTTATCTCCAACATCAACCAGAAGGACGGTGTGGAGGCTAACATCACGCAGAGCATTGTCTCCATGGTCTCAAAGATGGGACTGGACACTATTGCCGAGGGCGTGGAGACTGAACCGCAGCTGGATATGCTCAAGCGGATCAACTGCCACAATGTTCAGGGATTCCTTAAGGGCAAGCCTATGCCTATTGAGCTTTGCGAACGTATGCTTTCCGGTGACGAGAGCGCGATTCTTACGATAAATAATTCAAATTAGGTCTGGGGCCGGCGGTCTGGTAACTGCGCACTGCTTTGGTAAGCGGGCACTGCTTTGGTAACTGCCCCCTGCACCGCTAAGCGCACACGCGCCTAAGGCAGTCTGTATTCCACATAGCGGACACGGCCCGCTTCAACAGCCTCCCTCACCTGCCTTTCACGTCCATTGAGAGAACTTTTTCCAGTCTTTACTTCTATAAATAGAATCTCCTCAATATCCTTGCCCTCTGCACTTCCGGTAAAAGCAACAAAGTCCACCGGTCTGCCAAGAAACTGGGCATCGCCGGGGTTACAGGGAAAGCCAGGAAGAAAGGGTGCCACTTGTTCCGCAAACTGTCCGCCAAGAGTCACCCTGCTCTGCCTTACCGCATCTTCCCTTTCCTTCTTTATAACGCCCTTTGTCTTGAGTTTCTGTACCAAACGGCCAAATATTATCCCCAGCAACAGGAAAAAAAGTGCGGACACAACTATGATTGTAACAAAAAGAGGCAGACTTGTTTTTATAACAGTAAGCCAGGAGTCAAGAATATCTGAATAGTAAGCATGGTTGTTCATACGGAAACTATAGCATATTAAAGATATCTGGTGAACCATCCGATAATGGAAGAGGTGTTGTATGCACTTGGACCAGCCGTGTGCGCTTACGAAAGCCGTGTGCGCTTACGAAAGCAGCAGCCCACCCCTGCATAGACACCAGAGCGGTATAAAGAGGAAAGAGGATGAAGAAGATTATTAAAGCGGCCATAGCGGTACTGTTTTTTCTAAGCCCGGCGGCATACGCAGACACAAAGGGCAGCACAGACGTCCAGGAAAGCTACGACACCAGCGGAGGCCCCGTAACATTCGAATTCAAATACCAGAAAGGCGACTCCTACCGCATACTATCCACAGTCAACGAAGACGTCTACGTCAACATGCGCCTTAACCACAGCGCAGAAATCATAAACCGCATATCCACTCAAGTCACTTCCGTAAAAGAAGACGGCAGCGCAACACATTCCTCAGTATTCATGACAAGCGAAAACGCCCAGTCACGCAACGGCGGCGGCTCATTCAGCTGGGGGCAGGAATACAAGTCAATCTTTGACCGCTCAAAGCTGGGCGAATACACAATAGGAGACCAGTACTTCATGCCCACAGTGCGTGACGTTCCCCTCTTCCCGAACCACCCGGTCAAACCCGGCGACACCTGGACAGCACAAGGCCACGAAGCACACGACCTGCGCAAAAGTTTCGGCATGGAAACACCCTACAAGGTCCCCTTCACCGCCACCTACACCTACCTGGGAACAGTAGGCAGGGCAAAAAAACAAGTACGCACCATGAGCTACGCCGCCGCAAGCATCTCCAAAAAACGCAACAACGAATCCACCGCACAGGAAAGCAACGTCCTCCACGTGTTCAGGGTAAAATATTCCCTATACTCAGAAACCCCATACCGCCAGCAGTCCGCAGTTGCAGACCCGTACAGCGACTATCCCCAGACCACCATGGGATTCAGCGACGAACTGGTGTACTGGGACGCTGAAAAAGGACAGATTGATCACTACACCGAAAACTTCCGTATCCTCATCGAAACCGCATACGGAATCATGTACGAATTCCGCGGAACCGCACATGCCGAACTTACAGATTTTGTCCGCACATCAACAGAAGACACTGTAAAAGAAGTGAAAAAACAAGTCAAAGACCTTGGCCTAAAGAACGTCACCGTAAAGCAGGGCGAAAAAGGCCTCACACTTTCAATCGAAAACATACAGTTCCTGCCGGAAAGCGCAATGCTCGTGGAAAGTGAAAAGAAAAAACTTGAGCAGATAGCGCAGATTCTGCAGGCCTTCCCGGAAAACGACATACTGGTTTCAGGACACACAGCCGCGGCAGACAGCGGCATGGACCCGCAGACCCTAAGCGTAGCCCGTGCCCAGATGGTGGCAGATTATCTGATCCAGCTCGGAGTCCGCGACCGCTACCACGTGTTCACGCAGGGCTTCGGAGACACCATGCCCATAGCCCCGAACAACACCGCTTCAGGAAAAGCCAAGAACCGCCGCGTGGAAATAACAATAATGGATCAGTAACAGCGCCATTTCCACGCTCTTGACACAAGTGAAACCTCCGGTTATAATGTTACTATAAAAAGTATCATTCAAGCACACGAGGTTTTATTATGGCACATTCCCAGGACGGATTTTTTGACAGGTTTGGCGGCAAATATGTTGCGGAAGTACTCCGCCGGCCGCTTGATGAACTTGAAGCCGCATTCAAAAAGTACATGGCGGATCCAGAATTTCTGAGCGAACTGGACACCATCAGGCGCGACTACATCGGCAGGGAGACACCGCTTTACTATGCCCCCACAGCCACAAAGATACTTGGCGGTGCACAAATTTACATCAAGCTTGAAGGACTTGCCAACACCGGCGCCCACAAAATCAACAACGCAATAGGCCAGTGCCTTCTCGCAAAGAAAATGGGAAAACAGAGAATCATAGCCGAAACAGGCGCCGGTCAGCATGGACTTGCAACCGCCGCCGCCTGTGCCAAACTCGGCCTTGACTGCACAATCTACATGGGCGAAGTCGACGTACGCCGTCAGCAGCCAAACGTAGCAGCAATGGAACTGTACGGAGCAAAAGTCCACCCCGTGACATCAGGAAGCCGCACCCTCAAGGACGCAGTGAACGAAGCCATGCGTGACTGGGCCGCAAATCCGGACACCACGCATTATGTCCTTGGCAGCGCACTGGGCCCGGCCCCCTTCCCCGACATCGTACGCGAATTCCAGAGCGTAATCGGACAGGAAGTAAAAAGACAGTGCCAGGAACGCGGAGTAAAGATAGGCGCGATGGTTGCATGTGTAGGCGGCGGAAGCAACTCCATAGGCTTTTTCAGCCCCTTCATCGATGACAAAGACGGTCCACGCCTTATCGGAGCAGAAGCCGGCGGAATTGGTCCCAACGTTGGAGAAAATGCA
>CAMNHD010000256.1 GCA_946538875.1 uncultured Treponema sp. | reverse complement strand
CGGCTTCCCAGCGCTCAGGAGTGAGTTCGCACAGGGCACTGATTTTTTCGCCGGAGTCCTGGAGCAGCTTGAGTGCCTGTTCACACTGTGAGCGGCGTTCGTTGTACTTGCTGTCTGCAAGGCGGCGCACTTTGTTGGTGTTCATGACCACAAAGCGGTAGTCGCCCAGCTCAAGCGGTGCATATTCGTACTTGAGCGTGTTGCAGTCAAGCATGATTGCGGTGTTCTTCTTTCCTGTGGCGATGATGAACTGATCCATGATTCCGCAGTTCACGTTCATGAAGTTGTGCTCGCTCATCTGGCCGAGCTTTGCAATCTCTATGCGGTCGATGTTGAAGCCGAATGTTTCGCTCACTGCATAGGCAAAGCCGCATTCCAATGCCGAGGATGAGGAGATTCCGCCGCCTGCGGGTATGTTCGAGGCCATGAGGATTTCAAAACCGCAGTCGAACCTGCAGCCCTTTGCCTTGAGCTGGGAGAGTATGCCGTTAAGGTAGTTTGCATAGTCGTTCTTTTTGTCGTAGACAAAGTTGTCGTTGATGTCGAATTCGAATGTTCCGGGGAAACGTGCGTCGTTGTACACAACCTTTGTGTCCGGTCTCTTGCGGATTGCAACATACAGGTAGCGGTTGATTGCCGCAGGGAAGACCATGCCGCCGTTGTAGTCTATGTGCTCGCCGATTATGTTTATGCGTGCCGGTGATGAATACAGCTGTACAGAATCTTCTGTTCCGCCGTAAAGCTTTACAAAATCCTTGGGAAGATCGTCGGGATTGTAGGTTGTTGAAGTAAGTGAATCCATGAAATACCTCTTGTTTTCAGCTTTATATACTGCCTGGCAAAGTCATCCCAAAAATCCTAAGATTCCGGGCCCTCCGCTTGCACTCCATATTATTCCACAAAACCGTTTAGGTCAAGATGTGAAAACGTTTTCACATGGAGAATCAAGTTTGACCCGGACAATACAGACACAAAGTGGCTGCCAGGTGAGTGCAAATGTGCCTCGGATGTAATGAGATGCAGTATCCCTTGGCTTGAAAACGGGCTAAGGATTGGAGGGGCGGCGGAGCCGGCCACTGGACTGAACGACCGGAGGGAGTGAGGGAAGCGGCTGGAGCGGCAGCGGAACCCTGCAAAGCCTGACCGGCCGCGTATGCGGACGGGAGCCCCCGGATTACAGTGTGTGAAATTGTTGAAGATTGTTCCCTGGCAAAACAGTTTTCCGTGTTGACAAGTTTTGTTTTATGGGATACATTTAAGGCATGAAATTTAATTCACTTCTACTACTAGGTCTAGTTTTCTCATCTGATTGTCGGAATTAGCTGACTGGTTGTAGTTGTGTTTAACATGTAAATTACAGACCTGTTGCTCCGGCAGCAGGTCTTTTTTATTGATGAAAAATTGATTGAAAAGTTTTGCTGCTAGAAACAAAAAGGTTGATAAAAAGGAGTTTGAAATTATGGCTAGCATGAATCCTAACGGCAAGTATGCCCCGATTGCTGACATTCCGTTGACAGAACGCGAATGGCCTTCCAAGAAAATCACAAAGGCACCTGTATGGTGTTCTGTTGACCTGCGTGACGGTAACCAGGCTCTGGTCAACCCGATGGGAATCGAGACAAAGCTTGCATTCTTTGACCTGCTTGTAAAGATTGGATTCAAGGAAATTGAGGTTGGCTTCCCCGCCGCAAGCGACACTGAATACGAATTCATCCGCCGCCTGATTGAAGAAAACCACATTCCGTCAGACGTGACCATTCAGGTTTTGTGCCAGGCCCGTGAGCATTTGGTCAAAAAGACAGTGGAAAGCCTGAAGGGAGCACCAAGCGCAATATTCCATATCTACAACTCCACTTCACCAGCACAGCGCAAGTACACATTCGGTAAGTCTAAGGAAGAAATCAAGCAGATTGCCATCGACGGTGTCAAGTGCATCAAGTCCTGCCTGAGCGAAGAAGACCGCAGGAAAATCCGTCTTGAATATTCGCCTGAAAGTTTCTCCATGACAGAAATCGACTATGCGATTGAAATCTGCGAAGCGGTAAAGAATGAATGGGGCTGCTCTCCTGACAATAAAATCATCCTGAACCTGCCGACAACTGTTGAATGTGCAACCCCAAATGTCTATGCAGACCAGATTGAGTATTTCTCAAAGCACATCACCAACCGCGATTCAGTCATCATAAGCACACACTGCCACAACGACCGGGGAACCGGCGTTGCTTCTGCGGAACTGGGCCTTCTGGCCGGAGCAGACCGTGTTGAAGGCTGCCTCTTTGGTAACGGAGAACGCACCGGCAACCTTGACATCGTGAACGTTGCACTGAACATGTTCAGCCAGGGTGTCGACCCGGAACTTGATTTCCAGGACATCATGGCTAGCGGGGAACAGTACAAGGAATTCACCGGCATGGAAATTCCTCCACGCACACCATATATTGGAGAACTTGTGTTCACAGCCTTTTCCGGAAGCCATCAGGATGCTATCCGCAAAGGAATGGCCGCACGCACAAAGATGGACAGGAATGCCTTGTGGGATGTACCTTACCTGCTCATCGATCCGCACGACATCGGCCGCCAGTATGAGGGCATCATCAGAATCAACAGCCAGTCAGGCAAGGGTGGCGCCGCGTTTATCCTTGAGCAGAACTACGGACTTTCCCTGCCAAAGGCCATGCATCCGGTTCTTGGCGCAGTGGTCAAGAACGCAGCAGACAAAGCTCAGCGCGAGCTCAAGAACTCCGAGATTTATGACCTGTTTGAAAAGCAGTGGCTGAATGCAAGAGGCAACCTGGAAATTGTGGACTTGGCGGAAACTCATCTTGAAGGCAAGGTGAATGCCCAGTCAGACGCTACCGCTTTGTGCCGCGCGGTTGTCACATGGAAAAACAAGCAGTATGCAATCGGCGACAAGGGTAACGGTCCGCTTGATGCCTTTGCGGCAGCTCTGTCTGCAACTCCGGCACCTAAGTTCAGCATCACGGCTTTCCATGAGCACAGCATTGGTACCGGAAACAACACAAGTGCTGTGGCTTACGTGCAGATTACCTGCGAAGACGGCAACCAGTACTGGGGTGCGGGCAAGTCCACCAACGTAGGCCGCGCGGGTATTGACGCTGTTGTAAGCGCTTTGAACCAGATTTAATTCTTGGCGGTGCAGGCACTTGGCAGACAGGTGCCCGCTTACCAAAGCAGTGTCTCTCCCCAGACAGGTGCCTGCTTACCAAAGCAGTGTCTCTCCCCAGACACCGCCGCCCGCTTACCGGAGCAGTGCCTCTATCCACACCGCCGCCCGCTTACCAAAGCGGACATGCAAAAAACCCCAACTGTTCAACGAACAATTGGGGCCAAAGGAGAGGAGGATGCAGAAAACTCGGGAAGTACCTGTGTGCAGAGTACTCCCGCATAAAACTGCAGCAATGTGAGGGTTAAACAACCCACACAGAATCGCAAGTACAATCAATGACATCAACTGTGCCTGCATGTTCAATATACACATATTTGCAAAAAAATACAAACGAATTTCTACAAAATCTCCAATAAATAACAAAAATTTATGTCGCCGCACCACTTACGAAAACAGGCACCACTTACGAAAACACGCAACCCCTACGAAAACACGCAACCACTACGAAAACACGC
>CAMNHD010000255.1 GCA_946538875.1 uncultured Treponema sp. | reverse complement strand
CTCAGGATCAGTCTGTGTTTCATTATGTCAACGGCTATTCTGAGGCTCAGGCAATGCAGCTCCTTGAAAGGAGAAAAATTGATGCTGTCTGGGTATTTCCGCCGGACCTTGAGAAAAGTCTTGAAAAAATGGCAAGGAAGCAGAACATTCATGGTGTGATTGACGTCTATGAACGTGAAGAGACCACAGCCCTTGTCTTTGCACGGGAAATCCTTTGCTCAAAAATCTTTCCGGAATTCTCAAGGAGAAGCTACTCTTACTATATGAGGAATAAGGTAGGCTTTGAAAATATCAGTCAGAAGACCCTTATGGACGCCTACAATCAATATTCAACAAAAATAGAGCTTTTCAACGTGGAAAATATGGAAGGCAAGGCTTCTACTGACTATCTGAGGTCACCGCTGAGAGGACTGCTTGCAATGTGGCTCATGTTATGCGGGACCGCCGCCTCTCTTTATGCCATCAATGACCGGGAAAAACGTACATTTATATGGATTCCCAAAGCCTATTCCGGACTTTTTTCACTGTTCCAACACATTGTTGTAATCAGCATAGCATTTGCGGCAGTATTTATCTCATGTCTTGCGGGTGGAATTACAGATTCCCCTCTTAAGGAATTTGCCGGTCTTGCCTTATTAGCTTTGGATGCCGTTCTTTTCAGCTTTATCCTTGGTAATATCTGCCGCACCCAGGAAGTTCTGGCTATTGTCAGTCCAGTTCTGCTGATAGTCATGCTTGTGGTATGCCCGGTTTTTATTTATATAAAGAAATTTTTGTGGCTTAAATACCTGTTCCCTCCATTCTACTATATACAGGCCATGGGTGACCCTTATTTCTTCCTTCCACAATTAGTCTATACCGCAGTACTCCTGGTTTTGAGCGCCCTCTTCTGCCGCAAGGCTTGACAGTTTTTTGTCTCTTAAATATCCTGTATCTATGACAAAACGAAATACTTTTTGCTCAATTATTGTACTCTCAATTCTGACCTCTCTTTTCAGCTTTCCCCTCAATGCCCATGAAAAAACTTCAAGACCTAAGGTTGCTGTGGTACTTGGTGGCGGCGGAGCCAAAGGACTTGCCGAGATTCCACTTCTGGCGGCCCTTGACGAAGAAGGAATACCCATAGATTTGATTACCGGCACCAGCATGGGCTCGATAATCGGAGCCTTGTATGCAACCGGTCACACCCCGCTCGAAATCGTCCACATAGCATGTGACACAGATATCATGGCGCTGCTCAATGCAAGGGGTGAACATACGGAACCTCTCCCCGCCGTGCCATTCTCTTACCACAGGGACAATATCCTGGCTCTGGATTTCAAGAAGGACGATCTTGGTTCTGCTCCCGCTCTTCTTGGTGATCAGAAAATCAACAACTTTCTGGCCGGTCACTTTAACCGCATTCCAGGCCCAATTGACTTTGATACGCTTCCAGTAAGATTCCGCGCTGTGGCAACAGATCTCCTGAACGGCAGCAAAATTGTGTTCGACAGGGGCTCTCTGACTGACTCCCTGCGTTCAAGCATGTCAATTCCCGGTGCATGGACTCCCGCCATAATTGATAAAAACACTTACACCATGGACGGCGGAATTGTTGACAATCTTCCAGTCAATCTTGCCCGTGAACTTGGTGCAGACATTGTAATAGCCATAGATGTCTCAAGCGACATAGAATCAAATCCTGCGGCGATTGACTCTGTTTCAGACCTTGCAATGCATATATTCACCTTTTTTACAGCAATCAATTCCGTGCCGCAATACAATTCAGCAGATGTTCTTCTTCTTCCGGAATTAAAGGACTACCCAGCCTATGACTTTCCCCACGCAAGGGAAATAGTTCAGGCCGGACAGAAATGCGTGGATCAGAACAGGGAAAAAATACATAGTCTTGCTCTTGCCCTTGCAGAAAAAGGCTGTAAACTTGAACCAAGGGATTATCATCGCAAGAGCATATACTCAAGTCTTCCATTCCTGACTGTACAGGGAGTGGTGATTCACGATGTCTCAAACAGGGAGCCATGTCCTCTTCCGTCTCCAAGAGACTTTTCATTTCTTACAGGAAAACAACTTGACAATGCCACCACGGAAAAACTGGTTGGGAAGCTTGAACAGCTTGCCGTTGAATATAACCTGGCATCTCTCTGGTACAACGTTCTTTCCGGCACCGAGTCAGACAAATGCATCATAGAAATCTGCGCCAATCACTACAACCAGAAAATGAGCAAGGCCTTTATAGGTGGATATCCAGGAATACAAGTGACTCTGGACAAGGGCAATGCGGATGTCTCGATTTCCCCCAACTTCAGCACAGGCATTCATCTTGTAAGACCATTCTCAATGTCCGCACTTTTTTCCTACAAGGAATGTGCCCAGGGAAAACTGGAATTCACTCCTGTATTGCTCAACATGAACAAGATGGAATTCTGCCTTGACGCAGCCCTGGAAGGGATACTGGGACGTCTTGAGGTAAAGACCAGCCGATATTTCAAGGACCGTCTTGTTGACGAAGACATTGGATTGGATGCCAATATCGGTCTACAACTTCGTTACCTCAATAAATTCACATGCAGGGCTGGTTTTGACTATGACTTCTGCTACCTGAATTCCAACGAAAGCTATCTAAATTACATGGGGATCTATGCAGGAGCAGTATTCGACAGTCTGCAGAGTGACTTTTCTTTCAGCGGGATAAAGCTGGAACTGGAAGGAGAGTTCTGTTCTCCGCTTACTGAATGGACACCTTACTTTAATGCCAGGGTTTCCTACATGCAGAACTTTGAGCTGATCAAAAAGAGAAACAGTCTTGGGATTATGGCAAGAGCATCTCTCATGCATTATCCCTACAGGCTTTTCAACGCCTATGCAGATTACGGCGGATTTGAAGGAATGTGCGGTTATGGTTATGGCTCATTCCGCAGGGATTCGGCAGTTACCGGCATAAGCTATATGCATAAATTGTTCGAGATTGCAGGAATTCCGCTTACTCTTGTGGCACAGGCAAGGGCCGGTCTGCATGATGCATACGAGCCCTTCACCGCGTCAGAAGAACCGACCCAGGGGTATTTCTTTGCGGATACGGCTTCCTTCGCCGATGCTTTTGACTTTGGGGGCGCACTTTACATAGCACTTGGCACCCCGATAGGAAACATCGTGTTTGGTGCAGGCGGAAACAACCGCAACAAATGGTCACTGCTGCTTGGCCTCAGATAAATCTACGGTTTTAGCTGCAGAAGTACTGCTCCATGGGCGGGAACCGTCTGCGAAAGGATTGCGCTTCCTTCAAGGGGAAACAGGTCCTGCTGCTTCCACAGGTTGCGGATCTTGTAAGTTGAGTCTGGATTCACTCCCCTTACGCTGCAGAGCTCAAGTTCCACTTCGTCAGTACTGTCCCCTAGATTGAACAGTGCGATGTTTACTGCCATCCCGGAAGCCGGGCAGCCCTGACCGTAGCTTGCCCAGACACGATGATTCCCGTTTCTTGAGACAAGGAATGGCTGTCTTCCAAATCTGTTTATCCAGAGAACCTCCCGGTTGGTGACAAGAGCCTTTGATTCTTGATCAAGCTGGGTCAAATCTGTTCCAAGCATCAGCGGTGAGCGGAAGATGCACCACAGTGTCATCATGGTAAGCTCTTCGTCACGGGTAAAGC
>CAMNHD010000254.1 GCA_946538875.1 uncultured Treponema sp. | reverse complement strand
TACGGTACATGTCAGTCTGGGGAGCGTCTCATGCTTCACGCCAAGTTCATAGAGTTTTCCCATCCGCGAACGGGGAAAAGAATGGAGTTCCATTCTACAGTTCCGTTTTAATTCCAGCCGTGGCAACATAGCTGTCACTGATTGAAAGAAAGATACTTTTATAGTAAGATGTGCCCATGATTGCAATCAACAGTTTGGTTCTATATAAAAATGGTCCTGCCCTTGTTACAGCCGATGCCGGTTCAGGAAAGTACACAGTTCAGTTTGTTCAGACTCCAGCTTCCGCCAATAAGGGACCGGTCTTTGCCACTCAGAATGTCCGTCCCAAGGATGTGATAGTTCTGTCAAAGGGACCTTTCAAGACTCTAGGCGAAATACTTGACGCCGCCGCCAATGCTCCCAGTGCGGACGATTTGTACAAAGTGGATTCCTCCAACGGGCTTGCTCAGAAAATAAGGGAAACATGGGAACTGCTTGGCTCTGACCCGGAGACAGCCACTGCTCCCCAGACTTTTGAAGACCTTGCGGGACTGATAGATTCTTCTCTCTCAGGAAAGGATTACTGGGCTCTTTTTACCGGCCTCAAGAATACAGTGTGGTTCAACCAAAGCCTCAAGGCTCAGATGGAAGGCCGGCTTGAGTTTACCCCAAGGGCTCAGGAAGAAATAGACTCTCTTGTGAAAAAAGCAGATGAAAAGGGCAGAGAGGCAGAGCTCAGGACTGAATTCCTGGCACGTTTAAAGGACAGGGCACTGAATCTTCCTGATGACGGAAAATATATGGGGGATGTTGAGGCACTTGCGCTTGGAAAGACTGATAAAAGCCGCACCATGCACGATGTCCATCTTAAGGAAAGTCCTGAGAGGGCACACAAGCTGCTTCTTGAAACCAAAGTCTGGAACATAACACGCAATCCTTATCCAATACGCTGGGGCCTTTCCATGCAGTCAGCTTCTGAGGGCCTGGCGTCTCCGCCGGATGAAGAACGGCTTACTGTACCTGGTGTTTCCTATGCGATAGACAGCGAATGGTCGGCGGATCCGGATGATGCCGTTGCGTGGGACGGAACATATCTTTGGGTTCACATTGCAGACCCAGCCTCAAGTGTCATGCCGGATTCATCCATAGACAAGGCTGCCCGCGAAAGAGGTGCAACCCTGTACATCCCTGAGGGTGCTGCACGTATGCTTTCCGAAGATTCTCTCTCCGACTATGCGCTTGGCCTGAACGAGCTTAGCCGTGCCCTTTCATTCCGTCTAAGCCTTGACGATAATGGTCAGATTCTTGACTGTCAGGTGTTCAAGACTCTGGTGGACGTAAAGCGTCTGACTTATGAACAGGCCGACGAGTTGAGGGACAGCCCGGAGTTAAAGCCTCTGTTCCAGATTGCAGAGCGCAATGTGGAGCGCAGGAACAAGGCCGGAGCGGTTCAGATTTCCATGCCGGAGGTGCACATAAGCGTTGACCCCGAGACAAAGGCTGTTTCCATTGTGCCTATATCCCGACCCCGGAGCACAGAGATGATCCGTGAGATGATGCTTCTTGCAGGAGAGGGAGCCGCTAAATTCGCATTTAAAAACGAAATACCTTTCCCCTTTGTAAGTCAGGAAGCCCCGGATATTCCGGAAGAGCTGCCTGAAGGTCTTGCACGTGAGTTCCGCCTGAGAAGATGCATGCACCGCCGTTCCGTGGGTGTTACTCCTGCAGTGCACAGCGGTCTTGGCATTTCCATGTACAGTCAGGTGACAAGTCCGCTCCGCCGTTACGGAGACCTTATCGCACATCAGCAGTTACGGGCCTTTATTGACGGTAGACCATTGCTCGACAAGGATACAATGCTCCTTAGGGTGACTGCCGGGGAAGAATCCGCACAGGCTGCGCACAAGGCTGAACGCAAGAGCAACCTGCACTGGACACTGGTGTATCTTCTGCAGAACCCGGACTGGAGGGGCGAGGCAATCTGTGTTGACAAGGGTGGCAAGGTGCCTCAGTTCTTTATACCGTCCCTCGCTTTGGAATGCTATTTTGTGCCGGAGAAGGAAGTGGAGCTGAATCAAAGCGTGAATGTAAAGGTATCAGAGATAAATCTCCCTGAGCTGACTGTAAACTTTATCTGCGCGGAGGTGTAAGCCCACCGTCAGATTGGACTGTAATATCCAGATTATGCAGAACTCTCCGGAGGCATAAAGCCTTTGGAGAGTTTTTTTGTTAGTGCGGAGAGTTTGATTCCCCGTGCGGTGCCGTATGAGGACAAAGTGCACCACAGTCCCTCGCCTGGGGGCGTTTATTCAACCTTTTCAAGCCACTGGCTGTATTCAAGCGGTGTAGGGGTTTCTTCAGGAAGAAAATTCACCCCGTCGTCAAGAGAAATGATTTCGTTTTCCACACAACCCAAAACTGCGTCAAAGTCAGGACTGTCTAAGGGAAGGTCCGGAACAGGACTCTCTGTGCCCGGAATAGCTCTGTAGACTGTCGAGTAGTCCCTGTAGGCTCTTCCGGCTGTCATATCAAGGTACAGGTTCCACAAAAAGCGTGCGCAGAGTCTTCTGGTCATGGCCATGTCTTCTGTAATGAGAAGTGCCTCTGCGTTGTTGCCTTCTTCTCCGTCAGGCGAGGAACGGCTTGCAAGAAGCCCCGCCTCTAGCGCCGCCTTGAACAGCTCTGCCGGAGTCAGATTGTCGCTTGTGGTGTAAGGGTCAAGAAGTTTACCGCTGCCCTGTGTGATTTCAAGCATTTCCTTGACGCTGAACGAATCCTTGGAAAGCAGCGGGGCAATCCCGGATTCCAGATTCACATCCTTGAAATCCCAGGCATTCTGTCTCAACTTGGCGTAGGCCTCATGATAAAAGTCCGGCAGAGAGATAAATGCTTCGTCAAGTTTTGCCACAGCTCCCGGGTAGTCGTTTGCGCTGTATGCTGAAAGCCCCTGCTCAAGTGTAAGCAGAGCCTTGTCTGTGCGGGTGACCTTTGCCGACTGTTCCTGGATGTCCTTGACAAGCCCAAGTCTGCTGCCAAGCACGATTGTATAACCGCCGCCCTTGTAGTATTTAAGTGACTGCTTATAGTCGGCAGTGGCCGCATTTTTGTTGCCGGCATGGAGGTGGACAATTCCGCGTACGGCCGTAAGTTTTGACTGAAGTTCCGAGTTGAGACCCACTTTTGTGAATGCCTCGTCAAGCCGGGCTATAAGGGATTCCGACAATGCCTGGATGTCTCCAAGTGTTTCTTCGTCATGCATGAGAACTTTTGCATCAAAATCTGCCGCCAGGGAAAGTACATCCTCAAGCTCGTCCTGTGCAAGCTGGCTCTGTGTGTATACAACGCGTTCCTTTGTGGAGGCGCATGAAAAAGCAAGTAGTCCTGCAGAAACGACTGCGGCGGCAAACAGAATATAGTTTTTCTTCATTTCAATACCCCTTTATCTTACGTTCCAAGCATTGAGTTTTTTATCTATTGTCAGAACAAGACAGTCTGCCTGCTTGTCACCGTTCACGTCAGCAAATGCAGGTTTTCCCCATCCTACAACAGGGTAGCCTGAAATCAGCTCAAGTCCCTGGGTGAAACCATAAATCAAGTTTCCGTCTGCGCAGACATAGATATTGTTTATGCTGCCCTCTCCGGATGACCATGCTGTGAGATAAGGCTTCTTGGCTGTGGAATGAGGAATC
>CAMNHD010000253.1 GCA_946538875.1 uncultured Treponema sp. | reverse complement strand
GGTGCTAAACTTGAACTCTACGACAATCAGAATGTAAATCAGATAGGCAAGGGCGACCTTCTTTTCTGTACGGTTCATGCCTCCAAGAATTGGAATCTTTTTGGAACAGAAGAAGAGAAAGTGCATGAGTTCAGGCTTTCCGGCGGTTATACCTACGCAGGAGGATTTGGCAGAGCCAGTACAAATGCAGACGAACAGGCATATACATTTTTTCCGTTTATCTATATACTGGGTAAAGCATACGCTGACTTGCACTTTCTTGATGCGTCGTTTAGGTATGGATATAAGAAAGGCCCGCTCACCATTGATACGAGTCTTTTCTATCTGCTGAACCTCTACACAGATGCATGGGTGTATTACAAATACACTTTCAAGGACAGCCTGATTTATGACGGTTCGTCAAAGACCGCCACGGAACAAAAGACCTTTTCCAACGGAGACTCGCTTTTGTGTCTTCAGGCCGGATGCAGATGGACTTTTGCAACGGAAAAAAACGGCAGGGTGACGGTCAGCGCGCAGAAAATTATTCCAGTGCCCATTATCTCTGACAAAACATTTTCAAGAAATGGGGAACAGGATGGGCTTACGGCTGAAAGAATAATCCAAATGGTACTGCTTTCTGGCATTTCAGCAGGAGTACACTGGCGGATGTAAAATTAAAAGTTTGGAGCAACATGATGGGCAACAATGAACTACCGCTGAATATTATAGCGATTGATGATGAACAGCTGGCTCTTGAAGGCTTGAGCGGTGCAATAAGCCGTGTAAGCGAAAAATCAAACCTCTATGTCTTCCGTTCGCCGCAGGAAGGAATCGAATGCGCCTCCCGGATCAAGTGCGACGTCGCTTTTCTGGACATAGAGATGCGTGTCATAAACGGAATCGATCTTGCCAAGGAATTCATAAAGATAAATCCTCATACAAACATAATATTTGTCACTGGCTTTAAGAAATACATGGAAGAAGCCTTTGACCTGCACGTCAGCGGTTACATAATGAAGCCCGTCACCGCAGCAAAGGTGCAGCACGAGCTTGAGAATCTGCGGTGGCCGGTGAGGTATGTTGCCCGTCACCGTGTAAGAATCAAGACATTCGGCGACTTTGACATTTTTGTGGACGACAAGCCGCTTCAGTTCAACTACGCAAAAACAAAGGAACTGCTTGCCGTCCTGGTGGACTCGAACGGTGCAATGGTGACAAATGGAAAAATCAAGGCATTGCTTTGGGAAAACGACGACGGGGTTTCAGAACATAATTCCTACCTCAGGAACCTGCTTGCAGACCTTAAGTCAGTGCTGGAACAGAACAACTGCCAGGATATAATCATACGCCGCCGCGGAGAGGTGGGGCTGGACAAGACAAAGGTTGACTGTGACTATTATGACTGGATGGACCACGTGCCCTATGCCATGGATTCTTTCATGGGCGAGTACATGAGTCAGTACAGTTGGGGGGAACTTACCCTTGGCTCTATGACATTCGGGCGGTGACGGCGTTTTTAATCTGGTGCGCAAGAGGCCCCATCTGGCCAACACCGGTAAGCTGGGCTCCAAGTAGTACAGTCATGCCTGTCTTGGGATCGTTTGAAAAGAAACTGCCAAGCCAACCGTCCCAGCCGTACTCACCGTCCTCCGCAAACCAAGTGGCCTGTGTGGAGTCGCGGCAGACACGCAGCAGGTTGCCGTAAGTGTAGCCTCCAAGCCAGGGCCACCATCTGTGAAGGTTTGCCGTAAGCGAAGGATTGCCCCCGTGGGTAAAGAACTTTACGGCCGCCGGGCTCATAATATGTCTTCCGTTCCAGGTTCCGCCGTCAAGCAGCATTGTGGCAAAGTGTGAGTAGTCGTCAAGGGTGGAGACAAGTCCCGCACCGCCTGACTCGAAAGCCGCCTCTTTGTCGCGCAGATAGCGCATACCAAGACGGTTTGTCTTTATTTCCTTAAGCCCTTCCGGTGTCTGCTCGTAAGCCTTGGCAAGCCGACCGGCATTTTCCTTGCTTACAGAAAAACCAGTTTCGTGCATCTCAAGCGGATCAAAAAAATACTTCTGCAGGTAAGAGCCAAAACTCATTCCGCTGACTTCTTGTATCAGTGCACCGAGCACATCCGCAGAAATTCCGTAAAGAAAATCCGTGCCCGGTTCAAAGCTCAGGTCAAGTTCCGCCGCCTTGCGTGCAAACTCGCGGGTTGTCATGGGATTGTCGGTATAAAGCCGCCTGTCAATTTCGTCAAAAAGAAGAGCTGATTCCCTGCCGCATTCGGTGTTTTCGTCAGGATAGGAAAGCCCGGAGCTCATGTTCAGCAGGTCAAGCACAGACAGCGGACGTTCAGCCTTCCACCGCCGCCCGTTCTGCAGAACATGCATGTCTTTGAACTCAGGCAGGTAAGTGCTCACCGGCTGGCTCAAGTCAATCAGTCCCTGCTCCGCAAGAAGAATGGCCGCCGCCCCGGTAACAGGTTTTGTCTGGGAGTAAAGCCGTATCAGAGTGTCACGGTCCATAGGCACCTTGTTTTCCAGGTCGCGGAATCCGTACTGGGCGTAACAGATTTCTTTTCCGTCCTTGAGCACAAGGGTGTTTGCACCGGCGGCATAGCCCCTGTCAATGAACTGTTTGATTATAGATTGAATCTTTTGCTGCATAATACCCTCTCCGATACAACATATCCGCAGAGTGTTTAGTACTGTATTTTGTCGTGCTCTTCTTCAAGAAGCTCCATCACATGGTCAATCATATTCTGCTTTGGATCTTCGGTGTCTTCAGGAAGGCTTGCCATAAACTCAGTGCGGAACGGCTTGCATTCAATCACCTTGCGGGCAGAGAAGACAATCTTTGTTGGTTCGCACAAATCGTTCAGCATATCGTCGTCCTGAATTTCAAGAATGCTGCCCTTTGAACTGATAAGCAGCACAATGTCAAACAGGCGCAGATAAGAGTCAATCTCACGCAGCCCGCGTTTGGTTTCAGGATGACCCGGACGGTAACGGGTGCCGGAAGGAAATACCAGAATCACCTGGCCGTGTCTCTTGCACTGATCCATGGCACGCATGGCGGCAAGGTTTATCTTACGGGCCTTCATCTGCTCAGCCTTTGCTTCCTCCTCGGACTGTGCATTTTCCTGGTTTTTGTTCTGGGAGCGGGTAGGGTAGATTACCACACGGGTAAAGCTTTCTGCAAATGCGCGCACAACGGGATTCTCTTCGTTCAGCTTCATGCCTGCAACGGCAACAATGCGTTTGGAAAGATCCTGCAGCTTTTTGTTCCCGGAATGGTCAAGCATATACTCCAGAGAAGGAAGGTCTGTGTTGGAGTAGTGCTCCATAAGAATCAGGCCGCTTTTACCTGCGCAGACCTGGTCATAAAAATCCTCAAAGTTTTCAATACCTTCAAAATGACTTTCGGGAAGAGTGTTGTCTTCAACAAGAAAGTCCATGATTTCGCGTGTCTTAGGGTTAGCAATCTGATAGACATTTGTAGAGTCGATTTTTTCAGCTGCAGTAGAATATTGTCCCAGCTTCTTGAAAAGATCCATGTATTTCTCTTTGAGAGGCATTTTACTCATAATAAATAACTCCTTACCTAGTGAATAGCCGTTTAGAAAAGTGGATGTTTTGGATATTTTCCTACATTTTAGAATTAAAAGCCCTAAAAGTCAACGGCGTTACTACTATAGCAATAT
>CAMNHD010000252.1 GCA_946538875.1 uncultured Treponema sp. | reverse complement strand
CGGAAGGGTAAAAAGGCTGGTAAGGGGCAGGCGGCGGATTTGGATGGCGGTGAAAATTCTGCTGTTCAGGCGGCGTTGAAAAAGTCTGATTTTGTGTTGACTGTTGAAAAACATTTTGCCGAGCTTTCTACTGGGAATGAGCTGCTTCCTGCGACCTTGCTTGGCGAAAGGCCCAGGAAGCTGGTGCGTTTTACAGCATCTGACGGTTATGTCTATGAGGTTCCGGAAAAAATCAACACTGAGTATATAGAACTTTTTTTGAATGAAGCCCTGGCGGCTGGTGTGCAGGTGCGTTTCCACCTTCTGGTCTGCCCGGAAGTGAGCCCTGAGTGGTTTTTCTTCCGCAATTATGACAGTGCTCTGCAGCTGGTGGGCAAGGATGAAATGTCTGCGCGGCTTGAGTGGTATATCAAGTCTGTGACTGATTATGTCTCTGACTGGGAATATCAGCATAACGGGGGAAAAATCCTTGTAAGTTCTTACGATGTTGTTTCCGAGCTTTTTACGGATTCGGGCGACTTGAATCTTTCTCCCTTTAATTATCTGATGAAGATTTTTGGTGATGTCTCTTATGCTTCCAAGGCTTTTGTCTTTGCAGCCAAGTGTGTGCCTTCAGGGGTTAAGCTCTGCTACTGTGATCATTCGCTTTTTGAGGAAAAAAAGGCTCTGGCGGTTAAAGAATTTGTTGGTGCGGTGCGTTCTGCCGGTAACAGGGGCCGTGTGGACGAGATAGGTGTTATTTCGCACCTGACGGCTCTTTGGCCGGAGCGCAGTGCTTTTTTTGATGTATGCCGTGAGTTTTCCGGGGAAGGCTTTGCTGTGCAGATTCAGCAGCTGGACATTGCGCCGGTGAGCGGTGTGGATACTGGTATGGCTTATTTTGATTTTATGAAGCTCTGCGTGGAAAATGCGGCTTGGATCAAGGGTGTTTCGTTCAGGGCAGTGAATGCTGTTGAAGAGACTGAATTTGTGGATTATATGAGAACGCCTCTTTTTGCAGGTGATTTTTCCTGCACTGACAGTTTTGACATGGTGGTTGCGGCTGTACAGCAGGAGGTGAAATAATGAAAGGTTTTAAGCTAAGGATTCTGGTGTTTCTTTTGCTTGCGGGTTTTCCTCTGAGTGCTGCAGGACGGGGGCCTACGCTTTTTGAATATGTGAAGGAGTATGGGGATGTAAGTTTTGAGGAATCTGGCGTGAATGAACTGGACAGCGCTATTTTTTCCATGCTTTCTTATATCCGCTTTGAAGGGACTGCTGCGGAGGGCAGCGTTGACGGGGTGAGCTTTAAGGAGCTTTCCGACCGTTTTTTCAGTTCTGAATTCCGCTACAGCATTAGGAGCGAGAACTGGGACATCTGGCAGGGCTGTCTGCGTATGTTTGAAACTGCGGCAAGGCACAGGCGCTATGCGGATATAAGGGTAAGGGGTTACGTGAATATTGTTGAGGAAGAGCGGAGTTCCCAGTTTTCTGCAATAGTATTTTCCCTGACGCCGGCTCTGCACTTTATTGCTTTCCGTGGAACTGACACTACAATGACTGGCTGGAGGGAGAATTTCCTTATGACTTGCGAAAGCGAGACTTCTTCGCAGAAACTTGCCATGCAGTATGTGGATGAATGGGCGCCCCGGCTTGAAGGCACGATTCATATCGGAGGACATTCAAAGGGAGCGAACCTGGCAATTTATGCGGCGGCTCAGGCTACTCCGGATGTGCAGGAGAGAATTGAGTCTGTGTGGAACTTTGACGGTCCCGGTTTTTCGCGGAATCCTGATATGCTTTCTCAGATTGAAAAGATTAAGGGTAAGATAAAGACTTTTGTTCCCGACACTTCGCTTGTGGGAATGCTTATGCGTAACTTTGATGAATACACTGTGGTAAAAAGTGACAACAAGCTTTTCCTGCAGCATGATCTTTTTTCATGGCATGTGAACGGCAGAAAGTTTGGCGGGGAAAAGGAGTTGTCGGGGATAAGCCGTGTGTTTGACACCACATTGAATTCTACTATTGCCAGTATGAGTGACGAACAGTTCCATGCGCTGATAACCCTTCTCTTTGATTCTATGGAGGAATCCGGAATACATAATGTGCAGGATATTGGGGATAACATTGGACGGTTGAGCGGAAATCTTGCAAAGGCCTGTGTGTTTGCGGACAAGACTACGCGTAAAACCTTGCTTACGATGGGAAAATATCTTGTAAAGAATTTTGGAAAGGCTGTTACCAAGGAGACTAAGCGCAAGTGATGCTTGCTTTGCTTGTGCAGGCACTATGGCAAGCTGTGATTGATTTCCGTGGATAGACTGCGGATGTGGGAGAAACACCCGCAGCGGACTGTTATTCCTTTCCGTTCCAGCAGTAGGTGCAGAGCTTGCAGTGATCAAGGCCTGTGGAGTTGAGCATGTCGTCCAGGCGGTGGAAGCGCAGTGTTGTAAAGTGCAGCTGACGGCGGATTTCTTCCTGCATACGTGCATACTCCGGGGTGTCGGGGTCGCAGTATTTTGCAAGTGTCTCCTGGCTCACGTCGTCGCCTTCAAACTGTTTGACCACACGGCGTGCAATCAGATCCATCTCGCTTTTTGAGCGGCTGAAGTTCAGGTACTTGCAGCCGAACATAATCGGTGGACAGGCCGGGCGGACATGCACTTCCTTAGCACCTGACTGGTACAGAAAGTCTGTGGTTTCGCGGAGCTGTGTTCCGCGGACAATCGAGTCGTCTATCAAGAGTATGCTCTTGTCCTTTATGAGCTGTTCAACCGGAATGAGTTTCATGTGTGCAATCAGATTTCTCTGTTCCTGGCTTGTCGGCATGAATGAACGTGGCCATGTCGGGGTGTATTTGATGAACGGACGTGTGAACGGTATGCCGGCTTCGTTTGCGTAACCCACGGCATGTGCAGTTCCCGAATCCGGTACACCTGCTGCACAGTCTGGTTTTATGTTGTCGTCATGGTCGCGCTGTGCAAGGTATTTTCCGCAGTTGTAGCGCATGGCTTCCACATTCACGCCTTCGTAGCAGCTTGTGGGGTAGCCGTAGTAAATCCACAGGAAGGTGCAGATTTTCATTTCTTTTTGCGGCTGCTGGAGCACTTTGTAAGAATCTGCCGTGACGTAGACAATTTCTGCCGGTCCCAGTTCGTGCTCATTCTTGTAGCCGAGGTTTATGTATGCAAAGCTTTCAAAGGAGAGGCAGTGTGCTCCGTCCTTTTTTCCAATCTGAAGCGGTGTGCGTCCCAAGCGGTCCCTGGCTCCGTAGATTCCTTCCGGGGTTGCGACAAGCATTGTGATGGAACCCTTTATTTTCTGCTGCACATACTGTATGCCTTCAAGGATTGTCTTCTTTGTGTTGATGAGCGCAAGTATCAGTTCTGTCTGGTTTATTTCACCGCCGGACATTTCCAGGAAGGCTCCTCCGTTCTGCATGAGTTCTTCAACAAGCTCGTCCTTGTTTGTGACGATGCCTACTGTGGTGAGCGCAAAGCGTCCCAGATGTGAGCGTGCCAGAAGCGGCTGCGGTTCGTAGTCCGAGATACAGCCTATGCCGATGAGACCGTGCATCTCATCAATGTCAGTTTCGAATTTTGTCCTGAACGGTGCGTTCTGAATATTGTGTATTGCACGTTGAAACTTGTTGTCGTCGCGGTAGACTGCAAGGCCTCCGCGTCTTGTGCCAAGAT
>CAMNHD010000251.1 GCA_946538875.1 uncultured Treponema sp. | reverse complement strand
TGTTGGGGTAAGCGGGGCTGTGTTCGGCGCAAGTGGGGCTGCACTGGTAAGCGGGGCTGTGTTGGGCGCCGGGGAAACTGTATTGGTAAGAGATGCTGCACTGGTAACAGGGGCCTGTGGCTGCGCAAGTGACACTGCACTGGTGACTGCGGCCGGAATCTGCGCAAGCGGCACATCACCGCTGACACCGCCCGCGCCTTGGGTAAGCGGCACTGCGTTTGCGGCATGACCGCCCACTGCTCCTGCAAAGAAATACTTCATTTCAAAGAGTCCCCACGAACACATCAGGTACTTACCGTTCACGCTCCTGGAGACTGTGCTTTCATGTACGCCAAGTTCCTGCGCCACCTGCTGCTGTTTAAGCGGAACCAGATGGCCCGGTCCCTTTGCAAAGAATGCTCCCTGTGCCTTTACAATTGCGCGGGCTGTTGCTTCTATGGTGCTGGTGCGGAATTCCAGACTGCTTACGAATTCTTCTGCCTGGGACACTGCCTTGTCTACAAATTTCTGTTCCTCTGTGCTCAAGCTATGCTTCTGTTTCATTCCTTTGGAAAGGAAATTGTGCCTTACCTGTACTTTTGGAATGGTTCCTCTTACGCTGCGTATCTGGTACTGCAGGCCGCCTGATTCAACCAGTCCACGGTTCGTGCTGTCCACTGCCTCTACTCCTGGGGGAAGTGTCAGCTGTTCCACAAAAATCTCCGGTGCGATGAATGCTGTCTGGGTGGAAGTGTAGTCGCGTGCGGGATAGGGGTCCAGGGTGCGGATGTAGTCCAGGGCTTCCTGCACGGTCCCGCTGTCTACCTGTAGCTGTGCGTAGGCTTCTTCTTTTTTGCTCAGCGCGAACATTTTGCCAAGGTTCTTTTGGTAGGCGCTTATTTTTCTTATTGCCTTTTCCACTGAGGGCGGGTAGAGAAAGTCCAGGTGGCCGTCCAGCAGAAAAAGTGCAAGGTCGGGTGCGTCACCGCGGATTTTTGCCTGAACTGCAAGGCTTTCCTGCTCGTTGTTCACGCAGCAGCCTATGGGGTCCAGCTTTTGGATAAGGCTTACGGATTTTTCCAGAACCTGGGCGGTCTGCTCGGGCTTGTCTGCCTCCAGGAGTGAAACTGGTGCCAGCACATTGAAGCCGTGTTCGTCCAGGTTGGAGATGAGTCTTTGGGTTACGGCCAGCTCTGCAGGGCTCAGGTTCATCATGTTCACTTGGCTTGTAAGGTGTTCCTGCAGGCTCTGGCGTGTGTCTTCCTGTGCTTCAAGGACGGCCTGGAAGTTGTCGCTTTTTTCCATGGCGCTCCGGCTTACGCTGTTTTTGGAAACATCGCGTGTAAGTTCGTAGGAGCCTCTTTTTAGGCGTATGTCGCCGCCTGTTCCGCCAAGGTCGTATTCTATTTCAAGTGCGGGGTTCCGTTCTGCTTCCTGGTAGATGGCTTCCCTAAGGTCTGCGCTTGGCTTTAGGAGCATGTTTAGGGCCTGGATCTGCCTTTGGCTTAGCACCTGCTCCTGAGTCATTTTTTGTGATTGCGCAAAACTTAAGTCCATAAGACACAGTATAGGGAATTTATAAAAACTCGTCTAGCAAGCTTGCGCGGGTATCATTTTTTCCCTCCTGGCAAAATGGAATCCACGGACTTTGATGTGCAAAGTTCGTGCCTGCTGCAATGGCGCTGTTGGTCAATGGACAAAAACGGCTTTAAATGAGATAGTGGAGGCATGAAAAGTTTTGACTGTTTTGGAATTGACCTTCCGGAAATTCTTCTTCCGGCAGAAAAAAGTTTGAATACATGGAGTGTTATCGCCTGTGACCAGTATACCCAGGATGCGGAATATTGGGCAGATGTCAAGAAGACTGTGGGTTCCAGGCCTTCCACACTCAACATGATTTTGCCAGAAGTGTATCTGTCTTCACCTGATTGTGCGGACCGCATTGCTTCCATCAAAAAGACCATGGCACAGTATCTTGAGGGCAATGTCTTTGACCCTGCCGCAAAGGAATTTATCTATGTGGAGCGTACAACCGCTTACGGACGGGTCAGAAAAGGACTTGTGGTGGCAGTTGACCTTGAATCTTACGAGTGGAAGCCGTTCAGCAAGGCATTTATCCGTGCAACCGAAGCGACCATCGTGGACCGTATTCCCCCGCGCAAGAAGATACGCATGGGAGCTCCATTGGAAAGCCCCCACATCATGCTTCTGGTGAATGACCCGGGGCGTTCCGTGGTGGAAGCCAGCGGCGAAACCGCAAAGAAAAATCCTCCCGTGTATTCAGGCGCCCTTATGAAGAACAGCGGAAGTATCACTGGCTGGGCTGTAAGCGGTGAAGAGGCACTTGACTCCCTGTGGAATGCCCTTGATGCCTTGAAAAAGCGCAATACTTCAGCGGACGGGAGTACATTTATGTTTGCGGTAGGCGACGGAAACCATTCCCTTGCAACCGCCAAGGCTGTCTGGGATGAATACAAGGCTGAACAGCTTTCCGGCGGTGCAAGTGAAGCTGAGCTTGCGCATTCTCCAGTCCGCTACGCCCTTGTGGAACTAGTCAACATCTACGATGAGGGCCTGACATTCGAGCCTATCCACCGTGTGCTTTTTGGTGCGGCAAAGGATTCTCTGCTCGCCACTGTGCAGGAAAAAATCGGCGGAAAGATCTCAATCTGCGCTAGTGCCAAGGAATTGGACGAAAAGGTCAAGGCTTCTTACGGGGCGCTGGGCTTTGTCTGCACTGACGCCAGTGGAAAAACCGGGTACACGCTTTTGGAAACAGGCGTAAAGGAACTTCTGGTCAGCAGACTGCAGCCTGTATTGGACAAATATATAGAAGAAAACAAAGCTTCTTCCGCAGAAGAAATTCAGATAGACTACATCCACGGTTCCGACGAAGTGTTCCGGCTTGGAGCCAAGAGCGGCTGTGTAACCCTGCTGCTTCCGCCTATTTCCAAGGATTCATTCTTTGCCACAATCGGTTCAAGCGGGCCTCTTCCGCGCAAGAGTTTCAGTATGGGCGAAGCCAGTGAAAAACGCTTTTACCTGGAGTGCCGCCGTTTGTTCTAAAGGTGCATTTTAAAGATTCCGATAATCAACGTGAAAGAATGTACTTAAACGCTGGTCTGGGGGCCTGCTGTCAAAGAGGGTATGACCCGGGGGGCAGTTAGACCAGTGTTATGAGGTTCACTTTTTGGGAGGAAGTATGAAGAAGAGCATTTTTTGTTCACTGTTGATTTTTTTTGTTTCCCTTATGACTTACGCAGGTGATGCCGCCGTTTTTTCAGATATAGGATTCTCCGAGGACGGAACTGTCTATCTCTTTGGTCAGTACGGAAAAACTGACAAGACATATCAGGCTTGGGCAGAGATTTATTCTGTGGACGTAGCCAAAAACTCTTACGTAAAGGATGGTGTGTTCAAGACTTCTCCCAGTGCCGCCACAACTACTGTTTCTGGCAAAAAGGCTTACGAGGAGCTGTCGCAGAAGACTTCATGGCGTGTGAATTCATTCAGGACAGTGCCTGTAAAGCCTGACAATCTGCTGTATGTCCGCGAGTCAGAGGAAAAAGACCCCACACAGATGATTGTTTTCAAGGATTTTGAGGCTTCCACCGCCGGCAAGACCTATTTCTATCACGTGAGACTTGTTCCCACATACGAGGGCAGCGGACAGAATGTGCAGTCAAAGTACTACATCAATC
>CAMNHD010000250.1 GCA_946538875.1 uncultured Treponema sp. | reverse complement strand
GACTGTGATGAATATGCTCATCAAATATTGCCTAAGTATCCAAACAAAACAAATCACTATAATATTGAGATTCAGAAATATAGCGAAAAAAATCATAAAATGCAAAGCTGGAAAAGTTACCATATAATTATTGACAGCAATAATAATGTTGTAGACTATTTTTGATAACTGGAGATTTTATTATGGAGTTTAAATTTAATTTGGAGCCGAATTTTGAGGAAGGTGAAGACTATCAGGAAAATGATGACAACATTCTTGAAGTAAAAGTATTTGATAAGAAAACGGGTAATGAAATAAAAGATTGCTATGTTACACTTTTTTTGTCAAAAAATGGAATGGTTGGAATGGGGGAAAATCTAATAAGATATGCACATGATTTTCATGAAGGACGTCATGTTCACTTGGAGCCGGCCACCTCGGAAGAACTTTTGGTTGAGAGGCTTGGAGTTTTTGCAACTCCTGAGAGTATTCCCGCAATAGTATGTTGCAATAATTTTGGAAATGTAGATGAAGAAATTGTTTCAAAACTAAAATAGCAAGTTCATTGTTTAGATTTCTATTCAAGTGTTAGAAAATACTGTATAGTAAATCCACGCTTCCTACAAATAATGATTTGTAGGGCGGATACTTGAAAAAGAAGAATTTGACGGCTAAAGTATAAAATCTAAGAAATCTTGCAAGACGCTTGCTTGGAGATGTAGCCCGTCCTCCTTGCCAGAGGGCATGATGTTTGACATGACGAAGAATTGATGTATCCTGTCTGAGGCAAGGCAGAGGCAGGATGTGTTTTCCTGTTGCATTCGAGGTTTGCCAGTTGAGTGCATCAGGGAAACATTTTTGTCTTTTCTGATGATAGAGCGGAGAAGCGATTTCCCAAACATTGAGTGTCGGCGGTGCAACTGGAAACCCACACGCCTACGCCCGACCTGGAGGGCCGCGGAGCGGTTCCGACCGGAGGGAGGAATGGAGCGTCAGCGCAACCCGGAATGGCGGGGACTGGGGTGCAGGGGGCAGTTCTGACGGATAAACCGCCTCTGGAAAAAGCGATGCCGTCCGAAAAAACAGCATTTCCGGGGTTAAGTAAACTGCCATTTATATCACTACGCGGGGAATAATCCGGTCAGGTATACCGACCCAGACGGAAGGGAATCTTTTAATTCCGAAACATTAACTGAAGATGTTTATAAATCGAACTATCAACTTCAAAAACAATATTCTTGGGATGATTTACAAGAATTTTTTGAAGATAATCCAAAGGGGATTATTTATCGGTATGATACTATAACATATTATGAAGAAAAGTCAGAAAGAGATTTTCCAACTATGGATATGTCCTCTGAAACTGTAGATCTTTTTATGGGGATTAAGGCAGCTTTTTCAATTGTTAAGGGATTGGAAAAATTTGTTGCAAGTAAAATCTGCTCCAGAACTTGGAAAAATCATTCCAGTTCCTGTTAATGATTTAAGACATGGTTGGCTTGCTGCTGACAAATGGGTTAAAATGAGCCAAAATGTTAATGGTGTTGAAATCCATTATATCTACAGTTCGGTACTAAATGCTTTTACAGACTTCAAATTTAAATAAAGGTTATTTATCATGGATCAAAATATTTTTACAAATAAATTTAATAACTGGAAAACTGAGATACAAATTCCCCACAAAATAGTGATTTGCATGTCTGATGCTTGAAAAAGAAGAATTTGACTGCTAAAATGTGATATCGTTAAAGTCTTGCATGACCATGTAATCATTGCTTGATCCCGCCTGTCCCCCTTGCCGGAGGGCATGATGTTTGACATGACGAAAGATTGACGTATCCTGCCAGAGGCAAGGCAAAGGCAGGGTGTGTTTTCCTGTTGCATTCGAGGTTTGCAGTTGAGTGCATCAGGGAAACATTTTTGTCTTTTCTGAAGATAGAGCGGAGAAGCGATTTCCCGAACATTGAGTGTCGGCGGTGCAACTGGAAACCCACACGCCTACGCCCGACCTGGAGGGCCGCGAAGCGGTTCCGACCGGAGGGAGGAATGGAGGCGCAGGCCGGAACCCGGAATGGCGGGGACTGGGGTGGGGCAGGCTCTTCTTGAGGAGAAACAGCCTCTGGAAAAAGCAGTGCCGTCCGGAAAAACAGCATTCCCGGGGTTAAGTAAACTGCCATTTATATCACTACTGCAGGCGCCTCGGTGTCGTATGTGTACGGGCATGACGGACAGAGGACGTCAAAGTACACACAGTCCGCCGAGACACTGTACTTCAACAGGATGTGGACCCTGCGTACGGACAGCGGGAATTCTACATACGGGGGCCAGACCGGCAAGAACATATACCTTGGCGAGACGCGCATAGTCACCAAGCTGAACAGCAGGGGAAGCAGTGCGACGTATTCCGAGGAGGTGCACAAGCAGTACTTCTACCATTCCGACCATCTGGGAAGCGCGAGCCTTATTTCCGACTGGGAGGGCAATGAGTACCAGAGGATAGAGTATACCCCGTACGGTGAGACCTGGGTGGACAAGACCAGCAACACGGGCCTTGAATATCTGCCGTACAAGTTCACGGGCAAGGAGCTGGATGCCGAGACAGGGCTGTATTATTACGGAGCAAGGTATCTGGATCCTAAGTACTCTATGTGGATTAGCACAGACCCTGCGCTGGGTGAATACATTCCGTCAGCCCCTGTGTCCGACGAGGCAAGGAGGCACAACCAGAATCTTCCGGGCATGGGCGGACTGTTCAATCCGGTAAACTGCCATTTATATCACTATGCGGGGAACAATCCGGTTAGGTATGTGGACCCGGATGGAAGGGCTGATGCAGCAACTGCTTCTATTAATTATTCATATTTCTATTAACAATTAGAGTTGATAAAACAGGCCATTCCTGGGTTAGCAGTAGCTCTAGGTTCAAGAGCTCTTTCTGCAGTAAAAAATGCCGGTCCTGTCGGTTTTATTCTAGTTTTTTGTTTTTGCTTAACAGGAGATTCTGTTGCAACTACACGAGGTACGCTGACTATAGAAGAAGCAACACAACTTCTCGCAAAAATGGAAGCTGAGATTCAAGGAATTCAATCTAAAGACAGGGGAAATAGTCCTACAGAAACTTATGCCTTGGTTGCAAATAGTGATGGATACTATCCAAATGTGAAAACGGGAGGACAGGTATATTTACAAAAAGGGAATGTTTGGAAATATGGACAAACATCAGATCCAGAACATAGGTACACAGCAGCATATATGACTGATTATAACTTGAGAATGCAAGATGTTTTCTATGGCACAAAGGAAGAATGCCTGATTGTTGAAAAGATAAAAATATACGGATATTATATAGAAAATGGATGTTTACCACCCGGAAATAAAATATTTAGATAGGAGCAAAGCATGAAATTTATTCTATGGCCAATGACTGTTAACGCTGGGATTTATACCGATTTTACAAAAACTGAATTTGAAATTTCTGATAAAAATGATTTGACGAGAGTAATCTTGGGATTAATATGTGTTCCTGAAAAAATAAAAATATTACATCCTATAGCTGCAAAAATGTCTTATAAATCAAAAACATGGTCAGCAGGAGTTTATTTGGATTTTAAATATATTTCATCAAATCCGCCATTCGAGGAGTTGGAGAAATATGTGAAGAAATGCATTTGCGCCCGAATGGATGAATTAAAAAATCAAAAA
>CAMNHD010000249.1 GCA_946538875.1 uncultured Treponema sp. | reverse complement strand
AAATCATCCCCGATTGACCCGGCAAAGGCCCCGCGAGGTTAGAAAACAAAAAAATGACCCGGGCAGAACCGCCTTGCAACAGTCCGCACCGGGCCACTTAAAACTCAAAAAGTCAATTGTGTCGATCACTTGCGTTTAAGGCTTCCGCTTACAAAAACCTCATCCTGATACCAGTCTATAAGCACTCCGTAAGTTTCACTCTTGTAGCCCTCGCAGGACATCTCGATTCTGTAAACACGTCCCGAAAGAAGCTTTGACTTGTCAACCTTGGCAAGGTCAAAATACTTGTTGTTCCCCCAGGTAATCGCAAAGGAACACTTGTCCGTTATGTCGTCACCACTCTGGTCGTCAAAAGCCCTCACCTTAAAGTCCACCTTCCTGTTCTCAGCTTTCAGGAAATCCAGGTTCAGGTCAACCTTGTCATGAGTCACGCGGATACTCTTCCACCACACGTAAGGGCCTTCCGCAATCTTTATCCTGTAGTCACCAGGCTTCAGGAACACAGGTTTTGTAGACATCTTGAGCGAAGACTTTTCCCCTTCCCCGTCATTCTTCCCGGAAGACTTCCTGGCCTTCCTGACACGGAACTCACGCTCTGAGCCCTTTACCTCAGGAATCTTGTCATAGTCATTTTCAAAGAAGAAAGCATGGGCAGGCAAATCGACACTATAGGCGCCGGTAAGCGGCATCTCCAGGTTCAAAGTGACAGGAGTGTACCACCAGCGCAGGATTGTATAATGGAAGGCACCGTTAACCCAGCCATAGATCCCCAGCCCCAGGACAGCAGCTATCACAGCAGCAATACAGATACCCTTCTTGAGCTTTCTGTTCCTGTCCTCGACACGCTTAATCTCAGTCTTCTTTTCCTTCGCGCGCACAGCCAGGGCCAGCTGCAGACGGATCTCGTGCCTGTCGTAACGGGAAAGATACTTGTAAATCTTCTTCTGAACAGTACTGACATCCTTAAAACGGCTGGAAGGTTTTGCCTTCATCATCTTTTTGATAAGACTGCACACAAAGAGCGGCAGGTCAGGAGTATACTTGCGCGGAGAGTCATACTTACCCTTGTTGATTCTCTGAATAGTCTCGCTGGACATATCCCCGGGATAAGGCTTTTTACCCGTAACCATCTCGTAAAGAGTCACTCCCAGCGAATAGATGTCGGCACGCCCGTCAACGGAGCTGGAATCCATAAGCTGCTCAGGAGACATATATGCGGGGGTGCCAAGAGTTGCACCCATGCGCGTGATGTTTTCACCGGAAGCCTGGGCAAGAGTCGCCTGGGAGTCATCATTGCCTGACTCCTTTTTCGGACTATGCTCCTTTTCACCGGAAGCAATGCCAAAGTCAGCAAGCTTAATCTGAGAGTTCTCCGCTATAAGAATATTGCCGGGCTTGATGTCGCGGTGGACGATTCCCTTGTTATGCGCAGAAGCAAGCCCCAGACAGGCATCATGTATAATAAGCAGGGCAATCTCCGGCGGCAGCTTCTCCTGTTTTTCCAGAAGATTGTCCACAGCCATGCCCTTTACATATTCCATGACAATAAAATCAGAATTTCCTACAGTAAAATAATCGAACATGCGCACCACATAGGCATTGGTCAGCTCCATCAGAATCTTGGCCTCGCGCTTGAAGCGTTCCCTGATAGAAGAAGAAGAGCTCTTTATGGTAAGCTGCTTGATAATTACCTCAGTCTTGAGCGAAGGATGAATCGCTATGTAGACAGTACCCATACCGCCCTTGGCAAGTTCCTTGACAATTCTGTACTTGCCGATCATTACCGGTGTTGCCGTATCCAAAATATATACCTCCCAATTTTAATTGCTTAAATCAACCCCGCACAGGCAAACGAATCAGACAAGGCTCACAATATGAGACTCAGGGTCAAAGCCCGTCCTGCCTGCATCAGATGGAATCATAATGACATTTTCTTCAAGCGGATTGTGGAACTGCACAAAGGTGCCGCCCTGGCGCAAAAGATACTTGGCTTCAACAGGCCTGTGTCCGCCGAACCAGAGAGGCTTTGCCCCGCCGGCCCTGCCCAGAAGCACGTGGTAAAGCTTGGCCACATCCCCTTCCTTGGCATCCCCGTTTGCAGTCCATGTGAACGCAAGGGTAATCAGAGGGTTCTTTCTATATTCTACAATATCCTTTCTCCTGCAGAAGGAAAGAGGTTCAGCATGGCTCACGCAGAAAGTCCTGAAGGCAGCCACAATAGGCAGAGCCTTTTCAAAACAGCTGATTAGATGCAGAGACATATCGGAATAAGCCTCACTTATAAAGTCCCGCACCATGGAACCTTCCTGCACATATTTGCGGAAACTGTGGTCGCCCCCGCCCTCGGCATTGTAGACATTCTCATGGTTGCCCTTCAAAAAGTGAAAATTCCTAGGAAAAGTCTTTTTTAACTCGAACACCACAGCCATAGTTGCCCAGGTGTCAAAAATCTCAAGCGCCATAGGAGTGCTCGTCACATCCCCTTCAAGCCATCTTTCATAGGCCAAAAGCCAGCGCTTCTTAGCCATGCCGGGAGTTTCCGTATGCACACCGTCGCCCACGCAAAGGACAATAAGAGACTCTTCATTCAATGCCTCAAGCACAGTCCTGCCCTCCACCGGTGACGGAGAATCAAGCAGTCTTGGCAGAAAATCCGGCCTGGAGTGAAGATCAGGCACCAGTACCACAGGCACATCTGAATCCTTAAAGTCAAGCAGACCGCCAGGCTTTGAGTCCTTGGCGTAAGGCCTGTAGGAAGAATCCTCTTTTTCCAGAGCATCCAGGGCAGATTCCACAAGAGCATCCAGATCCGCCTCGAACGGCAGACGCTTGGAAGCCCTGTAGGAAAGCAGTTTTTCCCTGAATGAGCGCAGTTCATCAGAAGAAAGCATCGGCAGACAAAGTCCCCCGTTTATGCCATCACAAGATTGGCGGCCCCGATGGTAAGCTTGTCACCGGGATTAAGCTTCACGTACTTGTCGGAAGGAATACGCCTTCCGTTCAGGAAAGTACCGTTAGTGGAATTTTCGTCCTTAAGGAAAAATTCATCGCGGATTTTCTGAATGATACAGTGGTAGCGGCTGGCAAGCTTGCTGTCAATCACAATATTGTTGTCAGGTTCGCGGCCGATAGTAATCTTTGCCACCAGCTGAATACGTTTTTTGTTAAAAACCAAGTAAGAAACCTGCTTGGTTTCCGCAATTCTATCCAAGTGCTGCCCAATCGGGCTGTCGTTAATAATAGTTGTTTCACCCATGCCGTAAATTATACACCCTAAGCATAAAAATTACAACGTTTTTTTTTGAATTTGGGCCGGTACCTGCATAATCCAGATTTCAAGGGATATGCCAAGATATTCCTGCATTGAGCCACCGGCCTTCCAGGGTTCGCTCACGCTCATTGCCGCCCGTCTGCATCCCGCAGCCGGACGCCAACTAAAGCCCTTCCACGCCGGCGTCCACCTCACCACTTTGGCATTCTTTTAATAAACCTGTTTTCCATAGCAAATTCACTTGCCAAATAAAATTCCTGACCATATACTATTATATATGGAAAATTTTACTTTTTATGCACCGACGTATTTTTCGTTCGGAAAAGACAGTGAAAATGAAACCGGCAAGTTGATCAGAAGATTCGGGGGCAGCAAGGTTCTAATTCATTTTGGCGGCGGGTCCGTTGTCCGTTCA
>CAMNHD010000248.1 GCA_946538875.1 uncultured Treponema sp. | reverse complement strand
CGACCCCTCGAAATGTCGCAAGTTAAGCCTGATTAAAAGTATAACATACATTTTTTCTTTTACAACAAGGGAAGTCTTAAAAAAAGCAATTTTTGGAAGAAAATCTTGAGAAAAGGTAGCTTGAAAAAACTCCTTAGGCAACTTTTTAGGCAACTTTTGCAAAGCAGATTGCCAGGCTTTTTTGCAAAGCCCGGTAATGACAGTTTGACATATCTTGGTAATGACGGTTTGTCACTACCAGGTAATGACGGTTTGCCACTACCAGGTAATGACTTTACTTCTTTAACAGGGTGGCAAACGGATTGTAGTACATTCCGTCGTCACTGCCAAAGTTCTGGCGTTCGCGCTTCTGGCCGTTGGCAGGACGGTTTGCTCCATTCCTACGGTCCTGAGGAGCGGCGGTCTTTGTTGAACCTGCTGCCGCACCAGCACCCCTGCGCACAATGACTACACGCTTTTTACCGCTTGATTCGCCGGATGCAGATGTGCCGGAAGCGGAACCGGTAAGGCGGTTTGCGGCATCGCTCTTGAGCGAAAGACTGATTCTCTTGCGGACAGGATCAAGTTCGATGATTGTGAATTCCTTTACATCACCGACTTTTACAACATCCATTGGGTCGCTTACAAAACTGTCGCTAAGTTCACTCACGTGGATAAGACCTGTTTCGTGAAGTCCGATGTCCACAAATGCACCAAAGTCCACAACATTCTTGATCTTGCCGGTGACTTTCATGCCTACGGTAAGGTCTTCAAAGTTCACGACGCCCTTCTGCATGATAGGTGCCGGGTAGCCGTCGCGCGGGTCGCGGTTTGGCTTTGCAAGTTCGTCAATGATGTCGTTGATTGTAGTTTCGCCTACGGAATATTTTTCCTGAAGCTGTTTCTTTAGCTCAGCAGAAATTTTTTCGTTTTTCTGAACCAGCGGCAGCACTTCGCTTGCAACGGAGTAGTTTTCCGGGTGAACCCAGGTGTTGTCCAATGGGTTTGAACTTTCCGGAATCTTGAGGAATCCGGCACACTGTTCAAAGGCTTTTGGGCCAAGGCCTGAAACTTTCTTGAGGTCTTCGCGGCTGGTGATTTTTCCGTTTGCATCACGGTAAGCCACAATCTTTTTTGCCAGGCTGGAGTTGATTCCAGACACGTACTTGAGCAGAGAGGCGCTTGCTGTATTCAAGTTCACGCCGACCTGGTTCACTACGGAACCAACCACTTCATCGAGGGTATCGCTGAGCTTTTTCTGGTTTACGTCGTGCTGGTACAGTCCAACGCCGATAGCCTTGGGGTCAATCTTAACAAGCTCGGCCAAAGGATCCTGCAGACGGCGGCCCATGCTGATGGCGCCACGGATGGTAAGGTCAAGATCCGGGAATTCTTCGCGGGCAATGTCGCTTGCAGAGTAGACAGAGGCACCTGACTCGTCAACAACAGTGTAGCGGACGTCAGGGAAGTTTTCGCTGATGACTTTGCTGACAATGGCCTGTACTTCCTGGCTGCCTGTTCCGTTGCCCACTGCAACAACCTGAATCTGGTACTTTTTGATTGCGTCGCGGACGGCAACGTAAGCGGCATCGGGAGCTGTGACCTGTTTGATGAGGAAGTAGCCAAGATACTTGCCTGTTTCGTCAAGGGCGGCACACTTTGTACCGGTGCGGATACCAGGGTCAACGCCAAGGACGCGGCTTCCCTTTATCGGCTGAGTCATAAGGAGGTTCTTGAGGTTTTCGCTGAACACACCGATTCCATGCTCGTCGGCTTCGTCAAATTCGTCACTGCGGATTTCGCGGAGAACGGCAGGAGAAAGAAGTCTCACTACACCGTCTTCGATGGCGGCTTTATGGTACTTGTTGTTAAGCTTGTACTTCTTTGACAGTTCGGCGATTGCATCGTCTACATTCACGTCAAGGTTCACTTCCAGGGCACCTTCACGCTCGGCGCGGTTGATGGCAAGAATGCGGTGGGGCTTTACCTGGTTCAGAGGCTCGCTGAAGTCCCAGTACATCTTGTAAGTGGATGACTTTTCGGCAGTCTCAGGATCCTGACCTTCGGGGACAATTCCCTTGGTGACGATGGTTCCTGTGCTCATGTAAAGGTCATGCACGCTGGTGCGGTTCTCGGAATCCTGGGAAACACGCTCGGCGATTATGTCCTGGGCACCCTTGAGTGCATCTTCTGCACTGGGAACATTGAGGGCGGCATCCGCAGCGTCTGTCTTGACAAATTCAGCGGCCTTTGCTTCAAGTGCGGCATCGTCAAGCTCAAGCATTGCGTCTGCAAGCGGTTCAAGCCCCTTTTCTGCGGCGACCATACCACGTGTCTTCTTCTTTTTCTTGAACGGAGCCCAGAGATCTTCAAGCTCTGTCAAAGTCTTTGCGCCCATAACTGCATTGTACAGGCTTTCGGTCAGTTTGTTCTGGTTAAAGATACCCTTTACAATCTCAAGACGGCGCTCTTCAAGATTCTTGTATGAAGTGAAAAGATGGTCGCATTCGCGTACCTGGACTTCATCAAGGGAGCCGTGCTTTTCCTTGCGGTAGCGGGCAATAAACGGAATAGTACAGCCTTCCTGCACTAAACTCACAACAGCATTCACCTGAGCTACCATAATGTTGAGCTCAGAGGCAATTTTTTTCATGATATCAGCTTCGTTAACGGTCAAAGCTTCAATTTGTTCTTGTGTAAATTCCATAAGAAGTATAGTTTACGAATTTTTTTAATTTGGGTAAAGGGGTAGAGGGCATGGAAATAAATTTTTGTAAAAAGAATGGCAAAGTGGCGGGACGCGACCGGTAGCCACTTTGTGTCTGCATTTTGACAAAATGCATGGCTTCTAAGAGAAATCAGGCCGAGGCTGAGTCTGTGCTGTCATACAGTGCTGCTTTACCTGTTCAAGAATTTCCGGGCCCCAGTATTCTTCCAGAATGGCATAGGCCTTCTCCCTTTGGGATGGTTCCACCCGTGCAAGGGACTTGTAATTGCGCACGGCAAAGTGGGTCAGCACTTTGTTGAAGTGTTTTGCCAATTTGTCGTCAGGCATAGGATTTTGGCAAAGATCGCTCATTATTGCCGTGAAGACGGAAGCGGGCGTGCAGAGCTTTTCCCACCGGTCCAGAGAGTCTATTGTGGCTGCGTTGGTGGAAATACCCTGGCCAAGATTGTACTGGTACAATACATCCGGGATTCCCCTGTAGCGCAGGGACTTCCGGGCAATATAATAGGAAAAGAGCAGGTCTTCCGCCATAAAACAATTCATAAGGGGCATTTCTTGAATCGCATTCACAATTGTTTCTCTGAGGAAAAGCTTGCCCCACAGGAAAAGACAGTACTGGCTTGTGGTAAGGTATTCTTCCGCAAAGAGTTCGTGTGTGTCTGCGGTAAAGTTTCCCTGACGGGGGTGTTCCACAAGCCTGTATGCATCGCCTGAATCTTCCCGGATGTACGAGGAGAGTTTGACAGGTTTTGCGCAGAACTGGAGTATGTCAACGCCCTGTGCCTTGTCATAGGCGGTCTGCATTGCATCAGGGGTTGTAAAGCGGTCATCGCTGTCAAGAAAAGTGATGTAGGTTCCGCTGGCTTCTATAATGCCGGTGCGTCTCGCAAGTACCAGCCCCTGGTTGTAGCCGCGGCTGATCAGGCGCAGTTTTTTTGCATTCGGCAGGTTCCTGCGCTTTTGCACTGACTTGAGAGTTTTTTTTA
>CAMNHD010000247.1 GCA_946538875.1 uncultured Treponema sp. | reverse complement strand
TCACGGAACTGTCCTTTCCTATTGAATAGAGCATGACAGGTTTTTCGCATTCTGCCGCCACTTCACGGATAATATAGATTGCTTCAGCCTCAAGCTCATCAAGATGAGTCAGTTGTGACATTTTATGCCTCCTATGAACGTTCCCAGGAAAAGCCCGGGACTATTGTTCATTCTAATTTCAATATACAAGTTTGCGACGCAAACCTGGAAAGATAAAAAACAGCACAATTCCGGCGGTTTTTCATCTTACAGTTCTTTTATACTTTTCAATACTTGTTAGAAGCAGTCTTGTCCACTTCTATTACATTCACCTCACCGTCAGGCCTGGTGATTTTCCATCTGTTGATTGTCCCGCTTTGACTCACAGTCATAACGGCTCCAAGTCCACCGATATCGGCCCCAAGGAAAAAACTTATTGCCTGGACCGGACACACTTTCACACAACTCGTACACCCCCAGCAGTCACGGATTCTTTTTATGCAGGCCTTTCTGTCTTCGCCAGGCCGGATAAGGTTGCCGGGACACACTTCCACACATGCGCCGCACCCCACACACTTTGACCTGTCAATTTTTATGCTCATAGACAACTCCTTCGCCAACAAGAGGCCGCTCGATGATTTTTATGCTGCCATTCACCATAACAGAATTAACGTAATGCAGACCTTCATCCGATTTTTCAGGATAGTCAGCATTCTCTGCAAAACTGTGCCACCGTGTTTCCTTTCTCGCCTCAAGATGCGCTATCACTGCAAGACATACCGTAAGCCGTTCACGGATTTCATAGATTCTAAGAAGTCCGTCTGTATCCACAGCCTTCAAGCCGGCAAGCAGTTCCTGCAGCTTAAGGATTTTCTCACGGGCAAGCGCAAGACGCGCACTGTTGTAGCGGTAAGCTGTCTGTATACCGCCGGCATATTCGTCCATCACTTTCTGCATGGCTTCTTCCAGCTGATCTATACGCTCGTCCAGTTCTGCCAATTCTTCGGGAGACAGTGACTGTTCGGAAAACAGCAGGTGGGAACGGTAATCCGCAAAATATCTGTCAGCGGTTCCTGCACCCTCAGAGGTGCAGGGGGCAGTTTCTCCATTCAGGCCAGACTTAGCGGTGCAGCCGGCACTTCCACCCTGCAGGCTTCCCTGCAAAAAGCGCCGTATTCCCTCAGCAGCAATCTCCGCCTCCGCCAAAGCTCCCGTAACATATTTCTGAGGCGCACCACCGGCAACATCTCCAGCCGCAAACAGACCATGCACAGTTGTCTCGCGCCAAGTGTCCACCCAATACCCGCTGGCAGTATGCCCGCCAACAATATAAGGCTCCGTTCCCTCAACCTCAACATTCTGCACAGCCGGCCCCCGGCCACTTTCAATCCATTTGAGCGTCTGACTCGGAGCCATATTCAGATAAGCCTTGAACAAATCCTGCTCCTGCTCCCATGAAATACCCTCAGTCGCAAGATAGCAGGGCCCATGACCAGCAAGATTCTCCTCAACAGTTCCCCAGCACCTCTCGCTGGTCTTCAGCCCATACCGCTTTTCATAGACCTCGCCCAGAGAGTTCACCTGTTTGGCACCAACCCCCTGCGCAATAGTCCCGGTAGGAGCAATAGTATCCTTACACCGCAGAGCGATAAACCTCATCTCAAAACTTGTCATCTCCGCCCCGGCATTCAGCCCCATCGCATAACCCGCACCAGTGTTGAACGGAGAGTACCACATCTTGTGCCTGGAAAACCCAGGATTATTCGGCCTGTAAAGCCCAGCAGCCCCGCCAGTCGCAACAAGCACCGCCCTGGCATTTATATCGTAAAAGACATCAGTTCCAACCCCAAAGCCCACTGCACCACAGGCAAAATTCTCATCGCCACGCACGCAAGTCTTCAAGTCAGTAATATTCACATGGTTCAGGACCTTAACATTCTCAGCCTCGGTCACCGCCCCAGCAAGCAAAGGCTTTATATTCTCACCGTTGATTTTTACGTTCCGCCAGCCGCGGCCCGCATATCCACCATTTTCATCCTTTAGGATAACAAGCCCACGCTTTTCCAAATCGGCCGTCACCTTGTTCAGGCGCTCACAAATCGTCAGAAGCAAATCCCCGCGCACAATTCCCTCAGCGTCAGAACGCGCATACTCCACATAATCCTGGGGAACATGCCCTGCGCCAATATAGGCATTAAGCGCATTCACCCCCGCCGCCAGGCAACCGGAACGCACAATGTTTGCTTTTTCAGCAACGAGCACATTCAATTCCTTATTCTCCGCCAGAACCGATGCCGCATAGCAGCCCGCTGTACCACCACCAATCACGAGAACATCAGTTTCCAAAGCAACAATCTTCATTTTCACAGCCTATTTCCTACTACTTTACTAAGTATATCGACTTTAAAAATAAAAAGCAAGTATTTCACTAGGAAATATATGAACATTTTCCTCTTCCACAAATAAGTTCCGGCTTTATATAGACTTATTCACTCATTTCCTTTTATAACTGCACTTATTTTTCCAGAAACAACTAAGCGCTTCAAACGGCTGTCCACCCTCAGAAAAATCCCCGCTTTCCGGGGTTCCGGCATACGCCTCCATTACCGGCTGCGCCGGCAACGCTCCCTCCGGTCGCGCCCTTCCAATCGGGCGTATTATCCTGGTCAATCAGCGCAAAACAGTACAAAAACCAGACATTTTCACCACATTTCAAAAAAATTCACCTTAATTCCACAAATTTACTTAGAAAACCTATTGACTAAGTATGTAAATATCGTTAATGTAGCATCATAAACATGTAATTACCTATCTGTTTAGTAGGTTATTACAATTATCATTCAACATAAGGAGTAAAAGATGGGAATACTTTTCACATCAGAATCAGTAACGGAAGGACATCCTGACAAGATTGCCGATCAGATTTCTGACGCAATCCTCGATGCGCTCATCGAACAGGATCCACAGTCACGCGTTGCTGCCGAAACTACAGTTGCAACAGGTTTGGCTCTCGTCGTAGGAGAAATTACGACAAAGGCATATGTGGACATTCCAAAAATTGTCCGCAACACAATCCGCGATATTGGCTACACCGGTAACGGGGCAGGCTTTGACGCAGACTCTATTGCAGTACTCACATCAATAGACGAACAGTCAGCAGACATCGCACTCGGAGTTGACAAGGCCCTGGAAAACAAGCAGAGTGATACCACAGAAGACTTTGGTACTGGAGCAGGAGATCAGGGAATTATTTTTGGTTATGCCACAGACGAAACTCCGGAATATCTGCCGCCGTCAATTTCATTTGCACACAGGCTCACTCAGCAGCTTGCCAAAGTCCGCAAAGACGGAACACTTCCCTATCTGCGCCCGGATGGAAAGTCACAGGTTACAGTAGAGTTCGATGATGCCGGTAACGTAAAGCGCATTCATACAATCGTAATCTCAACACAACACGCGGAAGAAGTCACTCTGGAACAAATCCGCAAAGATGTCATAGAAAAAGTAATCAAGCCGGTCATTCCTAACCAGCTTCTGGACTCAGACACAATTTATTACGTTAACCCGACAGGCCGCTTTGTAATCGGTGGCCCACAGGGAGACGCAGGTTTAACCGGCCGCAAAATTGTCGTGGACACTTATGGCGGAGTGGGCCGTCATGGTGGCGGAGCATTCAGCGGCAAGGATCCTACCAAGGTTGACCGTTCAGCCGCCTACGCCGCA
>CAMNHD010000246.1 GCA_946538875.1 uncultured Treponema sp. | reverse complement strand
TAAGCCGGAAGTATTTTGCGTCATCATCGACGACCGTGATAACCGCTCTCAATTCTGCCGTGAGCTTTATGGGCTCCTGGGTTTCTGCGGGTTCATTCTGCTCTGTACTTACTGTCCGCCTGGTTCTGCTCAACAGGTTGTCCCGGTTGAGATAATCTTTTCTGGCTGCCTCCAGACCAATTCCGTATACCCGGCACAACTGTTCCAGGCATGCGTCTTTCTGTACATCCGACTTGAGGCTGTCCAAGTACTCAAAGAAGTCCAAAAGAGCCTTGGCCTTTGACTCCGGTGTGTTGCTTGGGTACAATTCCTGCAGTTTAGATAACAGATAGTCATTATCAAATATAGCGCAGTTTACATCATTTGTCAACTTTTCCGCGCCAAAATTAATCATAATTTCAGCAGGATCCTTGGCTCCGGTGAGTTGTATGACTTTTACCGTTATGTTCTGCCTGCGGCACATGTAAATAGCCCTGCGTGTGGCATTTTGCCCCGCTCCGTCACTGTCGAACGAAAGCATTATGCAGTCCACGAAGGGCTTTACCTGCGCAATCTGTTCTTCTGTAAGGGCTGTTCCCAAAGGTGCCACCGCATAGTTTATGCCGCATTGGTGATAGGCGATGCAGTCCATGTATCCTTCGCAGAAGATGACCTTGCGCTCCTGCCGTATCGCCTCCTTGGCAAAGTTGAAGCCGTAAAGGGTATTACCCTTCTTGTACTGAATCAGGTCACCAGAGTTGAGATATTTTGGGGACTTGTTAGGATCGCCTCTGAGAAACCTGCCTCCCATGGCCACCACTTCTCCCCTGCGGTTGAAAATCGGAAACATAAGCCTGTCAGAAAAAAAAGCGTAATCAGGATATTTTTTACTGAACAGGCCCGAATTATCAAGGAATTCCACGGAAAAATTCTTTTTGACAAGAAACTTTTTCAGCCACATCCTGTCGGCCGGTGCATACCCAAGCTTGAATTTTTCCAGAGTCTCATGGCTGATACCGCGTTTGGTGATATAGTCCAGAGCGAATTTTCCTGCCTCTGTTTCCATAAGCAGATAATGGAACATATTAGCAACCCTGCCGTAGAGGTCGGTATACTCCTGCTTAAGCTTTGCTGTCTGATCTTCCTTTACGCCGGCCACACCGCTGTCAGTGTAGGACAACTGGACACCTGCTTTCTTTGCAAGAAATTCTACCGCTTCCGGGTATGAGAGTTTCTCCATCTGCATGATAAAATTAAAGGCTGTACCGCTGGCATGGCAGCCGAAACAATAGTAGAACCCCTTGTCCGGGGAAACCGAGAAAGATGGAGTCTTTTCATTATGAAAAGGACAGCAGCCCCAGTAGTCGTTGCCTCTTTGGTTCAGAGGAACGTATTCGGAGATCAGCTGGACAATGTTTGTCTTGTTGGTCACCTCGTCGATGGATTCCTGGGAAATAAAACCGCTCATTTTTTTGTGGGTCCTACGTTTTCTGCGGCCTTGTGCTGGTCAAAGGTCTTTGAGAAGGTATGCGTCCCGGCCTCAGGATCTGTGAGCACAAAGTAAAAATATTCTGTGTCGGCAGGAGACGCCACCGCTTTAAGGGATATCAGGCCTGGATTTGAGATTGGTCCAGGTGGCAGCCCTGCCCAGCGGTAAGTGTTGTATGGACTCTCGTACTTGAGGTCCTGGTATGTGATGCGCTCCGGATGCGGTTTGCCTTCAATCTCGGTTATTATGTACTCAACAGTGGCGCATGAGTACAGGCCGATGTTGTGTTCCAGCCGGTTTGTGAATACCGAAGCAATCAGGGGGGCTTCGGAAGCCTGTCTGTATTCCCTTTCGACAATGGAAGCGAGGGTCAGTTTTCTGTGCAGTTCTTCCGGTTCAAGCCCCTTGAATTCATCTATCTGCCCGATTTTTTCAAAGAAGGTGCCGCATAGTCTTTCCACAACCTGCTCTGCATCCATATCAGGAGAAAAAAAGTAAGTGTCCGGGAAAAGATATCCTTCAAGCGAGCGGGCTGGAATATTATGTGCGAGAATGATTCTTTCGGAGTGACATGCATCAATGAATGATCTTGCCGTACAGATTCCGGCTTCTTCAAAAAGCTTTGCCGTCTTGCTTATGGTGAGTCCCTCCGGAATGGAGATAGTCACATATTCAGGGGCCCCTGACTGAAGAACCATGCAGATTTCCCTGAAGGACATATCGCTTCTAAGGCTGTAGGATCCGCTTTTTAGACTGAAGCCTCCCTGAGAGCGGTATATATTGAACCTTGCGGCCAGGTAGAACAGTTTTGACGACCTGATGAACTTATGCGCCTGAAGATAATCACCGGCTTCCCTTACTGACATTCCGCCCGGAACCTTGAACTGTTCTTCGTAAACACTGTCTGAACCGGTCATCGGCCTGGTCTGGTATGTCCAGAATGAATAAACAGTAAACAGGCCCACCGCCAGGATGGCGACAAGCCAAATCAGTATCTGGGCCGGTAGGGGCACTTTTTTTTGACGGTTCATAAGACTTTAGATCTCCACTTCTTCGCCTTCAATGGCAAGATTTATGTCCACATTGTACAGCGCAGAGTAATCCTCGTACCAACGCGCCGCCTGAAGGATGGAATAAATCTTTTTGTCGCTGTATGTAGGCTCGTGGTGAAAGAAGTAGAGCTTTTTGGTGTTCCAAGTGTTCGCAAAGTCCACGCAGTAACAGAAAATGCTGTGTCCCCAGTTTTCCTTGCTGATAGCCTCTTCGCCGGTGTACTGGCTGTCAAGGACAAGAACATCCGCGTTTTCAAAGAAATGGTTCTTTTTTATGGAAGTGTCAAAGTCCGATGTCCTTAGTTCCACATCTGTCGCATAAATGAATTTCTTTCCATCCTCTTCAAACGAATATGAATAGGAATTGCCCGGGTGCTTCATCTTCTTGCAGTTGATTTTTATGCCGTTTATAAAGAATGGCTCTCCTTCCTTTATAAGATGGAATGTGAACCTGCTGCGCAGGTTTTCCCATGAACCGCTGATTGGAAAGTATGGACAGCGGCTTTGCTCCGCGAGTATTCTTTCGGCTGCCGGAAATGTTGAATAAAAGTCGATTTTTGTCTTGGGATTGAATACCGGACCAAAAAAAGGAAGTCCCTGAATATGATCCCAGTGGAAGTGGGACATGAGTATGTTGTAATGGTTGTCCTCTGCCGGTGTACCGTTCACGGCGAGTTCCCTGAGCCCGGAACCACAGTCAAGTATGAAACGGGTACCGTTTTTTGCGGTTACTTCGACACAGGCTGTGTTTCCACCTACAGTACCGTATAACCACGGCGGGAGAGAAGCAATGAATCTAGTGCGGGCATCTTCGGATTCAAGATCCTTGGGCGTAGCCCTTTCTATAGCGGCGGCAATCTTTGCCTGAACTTGTTCTGCAGTAATTGGTGTGGGCAACGACCCCCTTACACCCCAGAAATGAATCTTCACATCCCCTCCAGGAAAACTTTGGAAAAATCCTCTATTTTTTATAAATCTGACGCAAACAAGATGTTTTATAGTCAACCATATATTATATGATACTCTCATTCGACTATTTTTTCCAGTATTTTATTCAGATTTTTTGGATTTTTTGGAAAATAGTTTGAAGAAATGGTTTAAAACAAAAAAAGTGTTAAGACTTTCATCTTAACACTTTGAGTGGGGAGTGAAGGATTCGGACCTACGAAGGACGAGCCAACAGATTTACAGTCTGC
>CAMNHD010000245.1 GCA_946538875.1 uncultured Treponema sp. | reverse complement strand
TACACATAGCTTCACGCAGCAGAAAGACATCGGCAAGGCAATCATTGTCATCACCGGGGACAAGGGCAAATTCAGCACAAGCCTGGGCGAAGACGGCAACGGTCCCCTCAAGGCCGGCATACCCAAGGGAAGCAAACTCGTAATCTCAGGACATTCCCTGGGAGGCATGATAGCCCAGCAGACCTCGGCCCAGGATGCGGTAAAAAACGATTACGAAGTGCTCAACGTGGTGACATTCGGCTCCCCCCTTTTGGCAGAAGGCAGCCGGGAAGGAACCCTGCACCGTCTCTGCGACAGAAGCGACATAGTCCCCTTGGCAAGCGGCAGCATCATATCTTCTTCCGAAGCCCAGTGGCTCAGCAGGGAGTGTGAAGACGGAGCCTTCGGAGACGAAATCTACAGCACAACAGACCTAATTTCCACCATGACAGCCGCCGCCTCAGACACCCGTGACACCACCGGCCCCCATTGCGAAAGCTACAAGAGGGAGGAAGTCTGGGGCATGTACGACGTAACCGGCGAATACGGAGGCGAAAACATAATAATCCTCGACAACTCCACAAAAACCTTCTTCGCCAACCCGGATTTATAAAAAAATTCTTACGGAGCACATGGCTTTTTCAAGCAAAGGCCCATCTGCTCCAACCGGCCGCCAGCTGATTGGCAAGTTCCCCGCTTTCCGCAGCCCGGCCCTTCGGGCTGTCCGCCAAAGGCGGCCACTGCTACAATCGGGGCTAGGAATTTCATTTTGCCCTCCGTGGCAAAATGAAATTTGCGGCAACAAGTTGCCGGGGTTATCTTGCCAACAACTGACGCGACCTCCTGTCGCTATCGGGACACTTTTGTTTTTCTCCTAACTTACTTTAGCCCTCCTTGGCAAATTTTTCATAGCGGCAACAAGTTGCCGGGGTTGCTTTGCCAACAAATGCAACATAGCCCCGAGTGTAGGGGCCGCGGAGCGGTTGCCGACTGAAAGGAGGCAATGAAGGGCCTGGCCCGGAACCCCGGAAGACGGGGAACTTGCCAAGGCATGTCCAGCCGGTTGCAGAAAGAAAACTTCTGTTTAAAGAAAAAACCGGCTCCAAAAGAAAAAAATTGACCACAAAAGCAAAAAAGCTCTTGACTTTTTTTTCAAGATGGGGTAATCTCACGATACACTTAATTAACCACGAAGGTTAACACTTGCGGAAATAGCTCAGTGGTAGAGCGCCACCTTGCCAAGGTGGATGTCGCGGGTCCGACTCCCGTTTTCCGCTCTAGCTGAAAATCTTTCAGCCAAGCGCATTTTATGCGGAAATAGCTCAGTGGTAGAGCGCCACCTTGCCAAGGTGGATGTCGCGGGTCCGACTCCCGTTTTCCGCTCTAAACATAAAGCGATTTAGAGTTTTCTGAATCGCTTTTTTTTTAGGCTTTACCTTTGTATTGATTTCAGGGGTTGCCTTATATTTTCAGACTATAGGATTTATAGCAAAGGGGTATCTCAAGTGAACGTTACCAAAGAAGTCACCAAAATTGAAAACTCTGCAGTAAAATTGACTGTCACTATCGCCAAGGACGATGTTGCAGAAGGCTACAAGACGAATATGGCCAAGTATGCCAAGAACATTCAGATTCCTGGTTTCCGCAAGGGTCATGTTCCTGCATCTGTCCTGGAACAGAAGTATGGTGAGTCTCTCAAGGCCGAGATTGTTGGTGAACTGATTGACAGCGCGCTCAACGAGATTCTTCAGGGCGACGATGCCAAGGACATCCGTCCACTCCCCTACGCCCAGCCCCGTCTTGAAGGCGACTCGATGCCGGTCCTGGACGTTACCAAGGATTTGACTTTCACTGTGACTTATGACGTATTCCCGACTGTCAAGGTTGAGAATTTCAGCGGCATCACTGTAAAGGAGCCTCAGGTTACTGTCGGCGACAAGGAACTCCAGGAAGAGCTCAAGGCTATCCAGGAGCGCAATGCTGCTGTTATTGACAAGAATGATTCTGATCCTGTTGAAAAGGACAACATCGTGACAATCGACTACAAGGAGCTTGATGACAACGGCGCTGTTGTTGCCGGTTCCGAGCGCGAGGGATTCGTGTTCACCGTCGGTTCAGGCGAGAACATCTACAAGATTGACGATGAAATCATCGGCATGAAGAAGGGCGACTCAAAGGAAATCACAAAGACTTATGCCAAGGACGACAAAGACGCTGACCTGGCCGGTAAGACAAAGAAGATTTCTGTCACTGTCAAGGCAGTAAAGGTACGCAATCTTCCTGCACTGGACGATGATCTTGCCCAGGATGTCAACGAAAAGTACAAGACCCTGGATGATCTCAAGAAGGACATTGCACTTAACCTTGAGACAGCTAAGAACCGCCGTGTTGCAGAACTCAAGAGCCAGAGCCTTCTGGAGCAGCTGGTGGAAAAGAACCCTGTCGAACTGCCTAAGTCTATGATTCAGGCTGAGCTTGACAGCCGCTGGAACTATATGGCCCAGCAGTTCCAGACAACTCCTGAGCAGCTTGAGAAGATGGTGCTTTCTTCCGGCCAGACACGCGAGGAAATGCTCAAGTCATGGACCGGCGACAGCGAAAAGATGCTCAAGAGCCGCCTTATCATCGATACCCTTATCCGCGAGAAGAACATCTCTGTTACTCATGAAGAGATTGATGCCGAGATGGAAAAGATTGCTTCCGAGCAGGGCATCACACTTGACGAAGTCAAGGAGCACTACAAGGATCCGCGCACTAAGGAATACCTGATTGACGATGTCAAGGAGAAAAAGCTCTTTGACGAGTTGTACAAGCAGGTAAAAGTTGGAAAGGGTGACAAGGTTGCCTTTGCCGACCTGTTCAAGAACAACTGATGAGTTTTTTTGAATCTTAATTTCCATACGCAGCGGAATGCCTCAGGGTAGAACTTTTTTCTAAAACCCCTTGTCGCATTCCGCTGTTTTTGTATATATTGTATAAGGGATTTTTAAAGGCTTATGTCTTGATGAAATCCTCTGGCGGTGATTCGTGAGTTTCTGCCGCAATTTGTTTAGGAGTAATTCAGATGAGTTATTATACAATGCCCCAGGTCATTGAAAGAAGTGGAAACGGCGAGCGTGCCTATGACTTGTATTCACGCCTCTTGAAGGACCGCATCATCTTTGTTGACGGTGAAATCCATGACGAAAACGCCGACCTTATTGTGGCCATGATTCTCTTCCTTGAAAGCGAGAATCCCGAAAAAGACATCAACATGTACATCAACAGCCCGGGCGGTTCTGTCACGGCCGGTCTTGCAATATACGACACCATGCAGTATGTAAAGTGCGACGTGCAGACTATCTGTATGGGTCAGGCTGCAAGCATGGGCGCCATTCTTCTTGCAGGCGGCACCAAGGGCAAGAGATATGCACTGCCTTCAAGCCGTGTTATGATTCACCAGCCGTGGGGCGGAGCTCAGGGACAGGAAAGCGATATTGCTATCCAGGCCAAGGAGATCGGACGCCTCAAGAAGCTGTCCATCGGCTATCTTGCCAACCACACTGGAAAATCAGTTGAAGAGGTGGCAAAGGACATGGAGCGTGACTTCTATATGTCTGCTGAAGAGGCACTTAATTACGGAATCATAGACCACATCATGAACAGCGTCAAGAACAAGGGCGGCAACTAAGACTTGGGGCTTTAAGGAGAAATTATGCGTGGATTTGGAAAAAATGACCAGCAGTACTGTGCATTCTGC
>CAMNHD010000244.1 GCA_946538875.1 uncultured Treponema sp. | reverse complement strand
GACATTGCTCAAGCACATCTGTTGGAGTGCGGTATGTTGGAATTATTACGCTGACTTTGAGCATATCAGTAATCGGAAGATACTGAAATTTGACCGACACTAATACCGGAACCCTCAAGACCGTAGACCTGTTCAGGGGTTAGATAAGCATCTGCAAAATCATTGTAGCTTCCTTGATCGCCATAGCAGATTTTGTCCGATATGTCTTCAAAGTCCAACGAGGCATCAAGGTCAAAGACTACACGGCGGTTCTTTGCTGTTGTGGATGACTTGTTGTCTTCGTCACCTTCGGAGTCCAGGACACGTCCATAGTCGGCAATGGTCAGTTCCTTTGGTTTTAGGCAGGTAAAGTGCCTTGGACCGATAAACCATTGATTTTCTTCAAATTCGGCTGTGTTGAGGCCGCAGAAACCTTCCGTGTATTTCTCGATCGGCACGGCGCTGGACGATCTGGAATAAATATCGTGTGCGGATGAAGACCATCCGTAATACTTAAGTTCTGCGCTTTGGATGTTATCAAGACCTGAAAGTTTGAGCAATGCACCGCGTGAAGTAAGCGCTTCTCCGCCTTCAAAATAGACATTGTGTTCAGGCTCGTCACAGAGCAGGGCATAAAGTGCAGTTGTTCCTGAGGCGTCATCTGCCAGAACAAGGTCAGTTATGCTTACTTCTCCCCGGTAAAGAACGGTACTTCCAAAGGTGCTTGGCGGCAGGGGTCTGCTTTCGACGAAAGTGAAGATCGAAGCTTCCTCCTGTATGTTGACAGTACCCTTTGCAATGCATGGAACCAACTCTGTTTCAGACTCGGTAAGAGTGTATGCATAGTAAACGTTTATCTGGTTTTCTGAAACTTGCTTTGCTATTATGGAAGTAACAGCAGGTTCGACCGGAAGGTCAGTGCTTCCGAAGGATATTGTTCCAAGAAAGTCTTTTTGTGGTGATTCGGAATCTATGCTTACTTTGTAAAGGTTTGAGTTTTCTACAAGCAAAAGATTGTCCGAACCGTTGATGGCTCCAATCTTGATTGCTGAGGAATCTACGTCAGAAAATGCATAGTTTCCATTGTTGTGCCTGAGACTGGCGTAACTGCCTGATTGTGTGTATATGACAGAGATCTGACCTTGGGAACTGATTGTTGTATCGAATGAATCTCTGGACGAGTTGTTCACGCAGCCAAGGTGTGTGGGGTCATCGGGATACTGTATTAAAAGTGGACCTGTTCTTTCTTCCCAGTAGAATTCCTGCTCCGGCATGATGGTGTTGCCGCTTAAGTGCAGGTATTTGTCTTCGGTGATGGACTTAAGAATTTTGTTTTGCTTGGGGTCTATTGCACTGTAGTAGACTTTCCTGAGTGATTGTTCAACTTCCACACTGTCAGAGGTAAAGAGGCTGGCCTTGCCAAAGCGATAATAAGGGTTTAGGTTTGTAAAGTCTATGGGGTGGATGTTCAGTGTCTTTGCGGGCTGGGCATTCACTTTCATGGTGCTGTAGCTTATCAGACCGTCTATGCTCACGTTTTCATCTATAATGATGTGTAAAGCGGATGTGTCCTCTGCCATAGGAGCAATTGAATAGTAACCTTCTTCTTCGTCAGCTTGGAAGGAAAGGTTCCTGAGTGTTATGGAGCCTGACATGTCATCGGTGATGCTGGAGTTTATGAAACGTGAACCAGAGCCTTCCTTTATGACTGTTCCATCCTGTATGGTTGCAGGTATGGAGCAGGGAATCGTGATAAGACTGGGGTAATCAAAGTCAGTGGTACCTGGGTTTTCCTGGGCTTTGTAATCCCATGAGATTGTGTGCCCGCCAAGGTCAAGGTTGAATTCTGAGTATGAGTCGCTTATATAGATTGACTCGGAATTGTCGGTAACCTGTATGTCTGTCATCAGATAGACGTTGAGCGGCTGTTCCTCTGTGTCTGCCTGAATGGTTTTTAGGCAAAGGGCAGAAAAATTTGCGGGATTTTTGTATGTTCCGTAGGAAGGATCCAGAGTGGTTTCCCCGGAGGCTTCCTGGGTGAGGCCTCCGCCGTAGCTTGCTACAAAATAGTATGAGTCCACGCTGTCATTTTTCTTGAGTGAAAGTGCTATAGGGGTGGCACTGCCGTAGCTGACAGAGAATTCCTGGCTTTCACCGCTTGCAAAGCAGAGTCCTTTTTTGCCGGACTGGCTGTAGATGGATACGGTGACAGTGTATTTCTTTGCCGCAGGAACGCTCTTGAATGTTGCGATTTCCACATTTGAGCCAAGGGAGTCAAAGTTTACGGGCACTTCCTGGCTACGGTTGAAATGGGGGCCCTTAAGGTCTGCGGTGCAGTAGACAGTGAGCCCGGCGTCCGGATTGTCCTCGGCGGAGCCTTTTGTGTCAAAGAATGCCCTTATCATGTCTGCACTGAATGAAACAGGCACAGATCCGGTCTCTGCTTCCTGTTGTGTGCAGGATATAAATGAGCCTGCCGCAGTGATGGCCAGTAAAAGTGTTAGTCCTGTGAAAAAACTCTTTAGTTTTGTCATGAAAAGCCTCTTTATAACATTTTAAAATAACTATAACACACTAATAGATGAAATTCATCTGGATAGTGAAAAAATAAATTGTTTTTTTAAAAAAGTCTGTTATAATTAATACGTGTTGCAAAAAAAACACATCATTATAACAGTTTTTGTTCTCTTTGCGGTTCTGATTGGCTTGGCAGGAGCTTTACTGTCTTCTTTATGGAGTACATCAGCTCTTGGTGAACCTGAATCACACTGGCAGCGCCTGGATTCCGGGTGGAGCCAGAATGATGAGCTCAGTGACATGAACATGGGAATTCTTGCCGTGGACCGGGTCTTTTTTGCTTCGGAAGTCATGCAGCTTACCAATTACGAGTCCGAATATTCCCAGAATCCTTCCCTTTTGTTTATAACCCACAACAGATGTGTGCGTATTTATGTGGACAAGGGCTTGGGAAAGGAACTTGTCTATGAATGGGGCTTTTCAGGCAGCCATATTGCCGGCTCTGAAAATGGCCATGCAGTCCATGCCGTAAGGCTTCCGTCTGTGGACAAGGACAGGTTTGTCGTGACTCTACAGTTTGTCCCTTCATTTTCTTCAAGGAATGCACGTTTAAACCAATGGTACTACAGGTTTATGCGCTGGCGGCTGCCGGAAATTTACTTTGGGTGGAAGGCTGTGTGCTACAGGGATTTTGTGGCAGAAAACCTGTTTTCGCTTTTTCTGGTGGCTATTGTTGCGGTGATAGGAATCTGTACCATGGTCACAGGAATTGTGCTCAGGTTCAAGAAAATGCCGGCACATGACTTTATTGTGCTGGGCCTGGTGACAATGGTTTCTGCATGCGGAATGGCTCTGGATTCCAATATCGGTTATCTGATTTCGCCGAACAGTTTTGCGAGCTACTACCTTTCGTCCGTAACCCTGTCACTGGCGCCGTTTGTGTGTATTGTCCTGATGCACTTCCACAAATATGTGTCGCTGAATGACTCTATCTCCAGACTTTTTACGTACAGTTCCGTGGGCAATGTCTTTTTGGTGACTGCCGGGGCATTCATAAAGTTTATTCCGTTCAGCCTTTTCAGGTATTTTGCGGCCGGGATGGAGACTTTGCTGCTTGGCTACATGATTCTCTTTGTTATGCATGATGTCATTGTGACCAAGAAGCACATGGACGGCTTTGACTTTGTGATTGTGTTCGGCGGACTGTCAATTCTTGTGGACTTTTTGGTGGTCA
>CAMNHD010000243.1 GCA_946538875.1 uncultured Treponema sp. | reverse complement strand
ATTGGCCGCATCTCGAACAAGGCTATCTTTTATCTGATGAGCCGCGGTCTCAGCGAAGAGGATGCCCGTGCTATGATTGTCTCGGGATTTGCAAATCCGGTAAGCAAGGAACTTCCGCTTGAGTATGCGGTGGAAATGAATAATCTCATCCAGTTAGAGATGAAAGGAACAATGTGATGCAAGAAGGAAAGACTTTTACCATTGATACGGAAGCAAACCAGTTTCCTTCACTTACCTGGCACCATCTCCATATTAACCACGGCCGTTTTTCCGGTTCAGTGGACAAGGCGGCGCTGTATCCTGAGCCTGTTCTTGGTCAGGGAGTTTCACTTGAAAAAAAGTCCAGGACGCAGGTCTATGGCTCGGAACTGAATCTGGAAACCCAGATGAGGGCAGGGTTTGACTCAGCCTTTGATTCTGTTGCAGACGCATTGGGACTTAAGGTACACGAGTGGACTGTTGCCCCTGGTTCCAAGGTTTCTCCGCTAAGAATTTCCTTTACTCCCCAGGATGGAGAGAATTCCATCGCGGATACTGTAATCCATGCAGAGAGTGGCTCAGAGTCCACCTTTATATTTGATTATTCAAGTGCCCAGGGAACAGTCGGTCTCTTTGGAAACCGTATAAGGGTCTTTGCAGAAGAAGGTGCACAGGTTCACATCGTAACCGTGAATCTTTTGTCCAAGGGATTCAAGTCGTTCACAGCGCTTGCAACCCAGGCAAAGGACAATGCTTCTGTAAAAGTGACCCAGGTTGAGCTTGGCGGACTTGTCTCGTACACAGGCCAGTTCAATCATCTTGAAGGATTCAGGTCAAAGCTGAGCGCTACCATGGGCTATGTCTCATGTGGTCAGATGGAAACTGACGTCAATTATATTTCCCGTCATAACGGGCGTCAGAGCGAAAGTAATTTTGCCACCAACGGTGTGGTCATGGATCAGGCCAAAAAAGCCTGGCGCGGCACAATAGATTTTATCAACGGATGTGTAGATTCTGTGGGAGACGAGCAGGAGGACGTTCTTTTGCTTGACCCGCGTGTGGTCAACAAGTCCATGCCTGTGATACTTTGTGACGAGGAACAGGTTGAAGGACGCCACGGAGGTTCCATCGGTAAACTGGGACCTGAGATGCTCTTTTATATGCAGAGCCGCGGACTTGATTTCAAGACTGCCCAGTCATTGCTCATAAAGTCCAAGATTTATGCTGTGAGCAGGAATATTCCTGATCAGGCTCTTGTGGAACAGATTGCATCTTATCTTGAAGGAGCCTTCTGATGAAAACAGCTTTAGAATTGCGCAGGGATTTTCCAATTTTTGCATCCAAGGAAAACGAACATCTCATTTATTTTGACAATGCCGCCACTACGCAGAGGCCGCAGTGCGTGCTGGATGCAATAAGTTCCTTTTATTCAAGTGCCAATGCCAATCCGCTGCGTGGACTTTACGGGCTCAGTATCCGTGCCACAGACCTTTATGAGCAGAGCCGTCATACAGTCGCTTCTTTTGTGAATGCAGCAGAGGACTGCGAGATTGTGTTTACGCGCAACGCTTCGGAAAGCCTTAACCTGGTGGCCTATACCTGGGCCATGCAGAATGTGCAGGAAGGGGATGAAATTGTGGTCAGCTGTATGGAGCACCACTCAAATCTTCTTCCCTGGCAGATGGTTGCCAATGCAAAGAAGGCAAGGCTTGTGTTCCTTGAATGCAATGCGGATGCCGTAATCACCAAAGAGGAATATGAATCAAAGATCAATTCCCGCACCAAACTGGTGGCTGTTGTACATGTGAGCAATGTATTTGGCATTACAAATCCTGTAAAGGAAATAGCCGCATATGCGCACAAAGTCGGAAATGGAGGCATGGGTGCCGTGGTTGTTGTTGACGGTGCCCAAAGTGCCCCGCATAAAAAAGTGGATATCCGTGATATTGACTGTGACTTTTTTGCCTTCAGCGGTCACAAACTCTGTGCCCCTATGGGAATAGGTGTCCTTTACGGAAAGAAGAATCTCTTCCAGACTATGCCGCCATTCCTCCGTGGTGGAGAGATGATTGAATATGTAACCCGGGAAGAGGCCACTTATGCCGAGCTTCCGCACAAATTCGAAGCCGGTACAGTAAATGCAGCTGATGCAGTGGGACTTGCCGCAGCCATTGACTATATCAGCGGAATTGGTCTTGATAATATAGAAGAAAACGACAACCGCCTTGCAAAGCTCCTGTGGGACGGCATGAAGACTCTTCCTCATGTGCATCTGATTGGAAACCCTGATCCGTACAAGCATTGCGGAATCGTGACTTTTACCATCGACGGTGTACACCCGCATGACATTGCCACAATACTTGACACGGAGCATGTTGCGGTAAGGGCAGGCCATCATTGTGCGCAGCCGCTGATGCAGTCACTGGGTGTGGGAAGTACAGCCCGTGCCAGCCTTTACTTCTACAACACTGAGCAGGAAGTTGCTGTCTTCCTGGAAAAACTGGCAAATGTCCGCAGATGGATGGGACTTTCCGACTGACAATATTAGGAGAATAGCATGGACTTGAAGTCTTTGTACGCGCAGATACTTAATGAGCATAACTTGAATCCAAGCCACAAGGGCATCATTGAAAAACCTACATTTACACTGCATGGAGTGAATCCTTCCTGCGGCGACAACATCTACCTTCAGCTCGTGATAGACGCCGACGGCACAATAAGCCAGGGCAGCTTCAACGGTTCAGGCTGTGCAGTCAGCCAGGCCTCCGTGGACATGATGCTTGATGACATAATAGGAAAGAAAAAGGAAGAGGCACTGAGGCTTGCAGAACTCTTTATGGATATGATTCAGGGAAAAGTCACCGATGACGAAAAACTTGAAGAGCTTGACGAAGCCGCATCGCTTAAAAACATAAGCTTCATGCCGGCACGCGTCAAATGTGCGGTTCTTGGGTGGCACACCATGCAGGAAATGCTTCTTGGTGGAAAATCAGAAGCCCAGGCCAGTGCGCCACACTGCGATGCCTGACAATCCTGCTTTTCAACTTCAAAAAAGTTCCAGCTGTTCTCCCTTTGGACTTAGCTCATCAGTTGGGGAGAACCTGGAATAATCCTTTTGCACTGGCATTGTGTCCTTTACAATCCGCTTGAAAACTTCCATCAGTACCCTTGCATCGTCATCAGCCCTGTGGGCAGCTATAGCCTTTATCCCGAATTTTGAGGCAAGTGCCTGAAGCTTGTAGTTTCCGCCCGACTCTCCGCTGTTCAGCATGGGATACGCCCATCTGGCAAGCGGCAGTGTGTCTATGCACAGGTTTTCCAATGGCGGAAGAGTGCAGCGAAGAAGCTCCGTGTTTATGAATCCTATGTCAAACGGTGCGTTGTGCGCCAGCAGTACAGTGTTGCTGCCTCCCACAAAGCACAGAAAGTCCAGAAGTGCAGTACGTGCCTCAGGCATTTCCTCCACCATCTTGTTTGTGATATGGGTAAGATTGCTTACAAATGCTGAAATTTCAACCGGAGGTTTTATCAGCTGGTCAAAGCGGGACAACTCACCGCTGCTGGTGAACTTGACCGCGCCTATCTCCATAAGATAATCGTCTTCCTTATGAAGCCCCGTAGTCTCTGTGTCAAAGGATACAAACACAGTGCCGGAGTAAAAGAGTCTGGCAAGGTGTTTGTAATCCCTGAACATTTTTCCACGGGGAATCTTTTCAGTTTTATTTTGCTGCATCAATAAAGGCGTTCAGTTCGGCGTCAATCTGCTTT
>CAMNHD010000242.1 GCA_946538875.1 uncultured Treponema sp. | reverse complement strand
TGCAAACTGTTCAGGCTCAAGATGCACATTGTAACCCGCAATAGACTCAAGTTTGTCAAGAGTACCGCCGGTATGGCCTAGACCGCGTCCGCTCATCATGGGAATCTGCACCCCAAGACTGGCAACAATGGGGGCCAGCGGTAGGGATATCTTGTCGCCGACTCCACCAGTGGAATGCTTGTCCACAAATGGTCCGTGGAGACCGGAGAGACCTGCGGAATACAAGTCGATAGTCTGTCCCGAGTGCAGCATCAGCTCAGTAAGCCGGGCAGTTTCCCTGAAACTCATCCCGTTAAAATAAACGGCCATCAAAAAAGCCGACATCTGGTAGTCAGGAATAGTGCCGTCAACATAGCCCCTGACCATGAATTCAAGTTCTTCGGATTCAAGCTCCTGAGCCTTCTGAAGTTTATTACCACGTTTTTTTATGATTATATCCGCCGCCCTCATGTGGACCCCTTAACAAATGAGATGTTTAATTATACTTCATATTTCAAAAATTTGCAATTGGAGCATCCTGAACCGCAAACCCGTGTTGCGGGGTTCCGTTCGCGTGGCTCTCTCCATTGCTCCATACGCCCTGCGTATTCCGCAACCACTTCGTGGCCCCTTCACCCGGGGCTAGTCGTGTCGGCAGAAAACAGATTTTCCATTCCCTAAAGAATATTCAGTCCGCTCTCAAAAGACGAAAGTCTTGTACCCGCAGCCTCTTCAATCATCTGGTAAAGAAAACTCTTGAGAGAATATGCAGACTCAGCGTTCAGTCTCAGGCTTCTTACGTAAGAAGGGCTTTCTCTGTTAATTGCGTCAAGGTAGGAGAGTGCCTCTTTGGAAAGAGTGTGCTCAAAGGGATTCTTGTGCAGAGGGACCTTGCATTCCATGCATAAAAAGCCGTGCGCGCTGTGGTCCCAGCAGGCGCTGTTCCCGAGAGGCTGTCCGCAGGAAATACAGTGAGTCACTTCCGGCTGAACTCCAAGCAGTCCCAGGTAGCGCCAGAGGAATCTCAGCATACCGAGCCTTGCTTCTTTTTCATCAACCGCATCCATTCCGTCAATCAGGGCACTCAGGAGAACAAAGGCCCCCTTGTAGTCGCCGCCGCATTTTGTCTTTACCGTAAGTTCTGCCGCCAGATTTGCCGCCCAGAATTTGTAAAGGGAAGAGCGTAGGTTTGTATGGAAGCTTTTTGCGTCAAAGTCGGTGATTTTTTTAGTATGGCGCACTTCATCGTCATAGATGTAAAGTACGCCGGAGTGGAACTGTTGTACCAGAGCCCTGAATTTGCTTTTTCCGCCGCCGTAGAGGGTCGCGTGGAAAATGCCCAGCTCCGGGGAGATTGCACAGACACTGCGGTTGTTTTCACCCTGGTCCCTTACAGAAAGGATTACGGCGTCCGTGCGTTTGTTCCGTTCTCCCATTTTATTTAATCTTGAGGGCTTTCTTTACAGCCTTCATGTAATTGTTCATGTCCTTTTTACGTCCTGACCCCTGAAGTTCAAGGTTTATCCAGTAATAGGAGTCGTCTGTAATGTTGTAGACAATGTCGCAGTTGGTGTTCTGGTCATCATCGTAAGGCTTGCCGTTGTATGGCGCAACCTTGTTCTTGACTTTTTTCCAGTTGTCCAGTACCTGCTTTGAAACTCCGACCGGCGGCTTCTGGTTCCTGAGCAGCATAAAGTAGTGGTAGTCGTCGGTGTTGCGCTGGGTGGAAAGTGCAATTGCGGATGGTTCCTGTACAAGCTTGCCGTCATCCTGCTTGACATATTTGTAAGCGGCAACAATATAGTCATCGTCCTTTCCTGCGGCAATAACCTTTGCGGGCAGGTCAAGGTCAAACTGTCCAAGCTTGATGCGGACGGTATCCTTTGTCACCGTCAGTTCTGCATCCTTCAGCACCTTGTGGCGCGGGTACACAGACTCCTCAAGCGAAAGATATTCGTTCCACTGCTTGACGGTTCCCACATAGCCGGGCATGACAAAGTCAGAAAGATACTTCACGTCATAATTCCAGCCATTGTAGATTTCACTTGTCTGCTCAAGCACTGACATGACATAGATTCCGTTTGGAAGAGGCAGCGCATAGGCCAGAAGTGTTACGTCCGCCCAAGGAATATCCCAGAGGCTGATGAGCCAGGTACGGCCCATATTGTCAAGGTATGTGGACTTTGTGTCCGGTTCGCCGTAGGAGGTGATTGTAATGCGTTCCCCGGCAACAGATCTTGTGGAAGGATTTGCCTTGAGAATGTAGTCCATGTACATCTTGGGGGAAGAAATCAACTCTGCTTCGCTCACAGATTCAGGTCTCTGGATAAGAGCCATGTTCATGCGCAGGAATGAGCCGTACTTTACGGATCCGTTGTCCTCAAGCTTGAACTCCTTCACTTCATTCGGTGAATATGCACTCCATTTCTGGTTCTGGGCAATGCACATTGTGTATGGGAAGGAAGGAATGAAAGTGTCGTAGTTCAGGGCGTTTGACGGATCCGTGTTGACAAAGGACTTTTCACCCCCAAACTGGAATGCTGTGAACTTTTCTGTCGCAAAGGACTCTGTCTGTTCCTTGAGCCCCTCGTAGGTCTGGCTGCGGACAGTCACAAAGTCGGCAGGAAGGTTTATGTCAAGGCTGTATTTATGGAAGAATTTCTCGCTTCCTACATTCGGCAGCAGGTAGTAGGTTGAATAGCGCACCTGTCCGGCGTTTGCAGGAAGTTTGTCAAGCTCTGAAATAGGCAGTGCATAGTTCAGGTTTTCCGTTGAGTTTTTCATTGTGATGATGCCGATTACGTTTCCGTTTTCATCGACAAGGGGTCCACCCGAGTTTCCCGGGTTAGCCGCAGCCGAAAAACGCATCCACTGCCATTCGCCGTTTTCGTCTTCAGGGGTGTAGCTGGTAAGCATTCCGTTGCGGATTACAATACCTTCGCCAAGTGCGTTTCCCACTGTAAAGATGGTGGTGTTGACAGCGGCATTCTTGTTGAAGTGCAGGCCTGAACCTGGTTTGAAATTCTTTGCGGTAAAGACAACAAAGTCGCGGTTCGTCGCAAACTGAATCACTTTGTCAATAGGGTAGGTTGTACCTTTGCTGTCACGGATAAAGAATTCATCCTGCAGCAGTTTTTTATTGAGCTGAAGTACATGGGCAGCGGTGTATAGATAACCGTTGTCCATAAGAAAAGCGGTTCCTATGGGGTTGTACTTGTCTGTCCGCTGCGCATATGGAATGCGGTCAAGCGGAAGTTCCTTTTCATAAGACAGAGGGTCCCTGTCTACCTTTTTTGTCACGATTTCAAAGACTGACTGGTTCAAGACATCCTGTACAGATGCGGGCAGGACTGCCTCGGCTGCAAACATAGCAGTGCTGAGCAGAAGTGCAAAACATGCTAAGACTGACTTTTTCATTGTGTCCTCCAATTCATGAATAAGGTATCCTATCATAGAATCTAAATTAAGACTAGACCAGAATCCTGGTGAGCAGGATATTGACAACAAAGGTGAAAATCAAAATACTGAGTTTATGTTTCCACCTTACCCAGAAAAAGAAGCCTTTGATATCTGCCTCCAGATTGTATCCTGCCTAAAGAACGGAAGCTGCCGTCTGGAACAGCTTGCCCGGCCCAGTGCCGACCGTGAGGGGCAGGGAGTAATGCTTGGGGCCGCAGTCTGTGAGGACAAAGCCTCTGGGGTCAGAAAAAAACTGATTGCGCTTTCTGGAAACAGGTGGCACCTTTGCTTAAATCAGGAACAGGAGTTTGA
>CAMNHD010000241.1 GCA_946538875.1 uncultured Treponema sp. | reverse complement strand
GATGAGGCGGGGCTTGCGCGGGGGGGCGCGGGCTTGCGCAGTGGGGTGCGGGCTTGCGCAGTGGGGTGCGAACTTGCGCAGTGGGGTACGGTTTGGAAAAAAATCCGGAAAATTGTCTGATTTTTGAATTCCGGGGCTAAATTAATAGTAGAAAGATTTGAATTGCTCAGAACTTGCTGTGCAGGTGGGAGAATGTGCGGCTTTTCAAACTTGCGGTGAAAACTTTTTACTGATGGAGGCCCTATGGAATTTGAGGAAGGTGTTGACTATCCCATGCAGGATTTTGTCTGGGAAGATGCAGAATGTTCTGACGAAGCTTCATGTGCGGCGCGGGATGCCTTTGGAATAAAATATCTGTATCCCTGGCAGCAGATTGTGATTTCGAATATTCTTGACGCAAGCCGTGGACAGTCTGTTTTTTGTCCGGAACTTGGCGGTGAGGACTCTAGTCCTACGGATACGTGCACTGTCAAAGACTCCGCCCTGGAGATGTCACCGCATTTTCATCAGATTGTGCTTCTTCCGACAGGAGCTGGTAAATCACTTTGCTTCCTGACCCCTGCGCTTCTCCTGGATGGTCCGACTCTGGTGCTCTACCCGCTGCTTGCTCTGATGGCAGACCAAAAACGCAGGATGGACCAGGGCGGCTTAAAGTCAGTTGTGTTCAAGGGGGGGCAGTCTGACGAAGAGCGTGAGGAAAACTTCAAGTTGCTTAGTCAAGGCGCAAAGATAATACTTGCAAACCCTGAAGTGCTTCAAAATGAAAAACTAGTGCAGCGGCTTAAAAAGTTCGGGATAAAGCACATTGCAATCGACGAGGCGCATTGTGTGAGCGAGTGGGGTGACTCTTTCCGCCCTGCATACCTTACGCTTGGGGATATAATTAAAAAACTGGATGTCCCTGTTGTGACGGCTTTTACCGCAACCGCCTCGCCAAAAGTGTTGGAACGCGTGTCAGAGGTTCTTTTTGACGGACAGGCCCACATAGTGCGCAGTGATTCGGACCGTCCGAACATCCACTACTCTGTGGCAAACTGCTATGCAAAAAAGCGTGCCGCATTTTTTCTGGCGTGCACCATGCCCAAACCGCTGCTGATATTCTGCGGCACAAGGGCAAAGTCAGAATCCATGGCACGGGAACTGGCGGCATATCTTCCGCCTGACACAGTGCGCTTTTATCATGCCGGTATGGAAAAAGAAGAGCGCACTCAGACAGAAAAATGGTTTTATGATAAAACAGATGCCGTACTCTGTTCCACTTGTGCCTTTGGGATGGGAGTGGATAAAAAAAATATACACACAGTTCTGCATTACCAAAGTTCACCAAATGCGGAATCGTATCTGCAGGAGGCCGGCCGGGCTGCGAGGGATGGTTCGATTGGAAATGCTGTGCTGCTCTGGAGCCATGAGGATTCTGTCCGGGTAAAGCAATATCCTTTGCAGAGCAGGGAGCGTGTGATGGGACTTTTTGCCGAGGCGGGAAGCTGCCGCAGACAGGTTCTGCTTGATGCTTTGGGAGGAGAAGAGGCCTACTGCGACGGGTGCGATGTCTGCAGAAGAGGTGGCCCTGCACCATTCGCATACGATGCGCTTGTGGTTCTTGATTTTGTTTCAAAGCGACCCAGGTATTCCACCAGGCCTGAACTTGAAAGACAGCTTGTGGAAGAATTCAACGCTTTGGGAAGAGATGAGATAGGAATGTCTGTCTGGGATACAGGTGATGTGCGGGAAATCACGGAACAGCTTTTTGCCCAGGGAATGCTCAGAATATGCAGGTTTCCTTGGGCCAGGAAGGTTGAGCTTACAAAAAAGGGACGGGAAATTATTTCTTCTTACCGCCCTCCTGAGCGCCGGAAGATTCGTCCTCTTGAGATGAGTCTTCTTTAGATGCGTCTGCATTGGAAGCATTCTTGGGAGCTTCCGCTTTTGCGGCCACAGGCTTCTGCTTCTTGACTCTGGGAGGACGCTTCTTGTACTTGACGACATACACGGCAAGCCTGATCACAATAATTGTGAGCACAGCTATGGCGATTACGCGCCAGTCTTTGAGAATGTTCAGAATAAGCGAAGTAAAAGCCTTGATATCCATACTATTGATTTTCGGCAGAAAGGTCCTGTTTATTTAGCAAATCTTTGATTTCCTCCAGGACTCTGAGTGCGCTGATTCCGGTGTCAAGGTCGGATAAGATTTTCTTTTTACCGTCAAGAAAGTCCACGGCATTCTGCACCATGTTGGAAAAGTAGGCAGTCTTTTTGGGAAGCCTTACTGATTTGTCGCGTGCAAGCGAGTAGAAGCCTGTGTACAGTCTGGATTCACGTCTCTGGTACAGTTTTATATATCCGTTTCCGATGCAGATTCTGCCTGTGGTTCCATGGATGTCAATGTCAAATCCAAAGTAGCGCGACCTTCCGCTTATGCTTACAATCACTTCCGGGCAGGCAGGAGTTGTGTAGACTGCGCTGAGGTTCCTTACATCTCCTCCGGCGTCCCGGTAAACACCAGCCAGTATTGGTTTTTCGAGTATGGGTTTGTCACTTGAGCCTTTCTCTCCCGCCTGGGATTCAAGAAGAAACTGCACTATGTCAACAAGATGTGTTCCGTCATGCAGCAGGGAATACGCCCCGTCTGATTCCTTTTTGGGGCTGTAGACGCAGAGTCCTGAATACAGTGCAGCATGTATGCTCTGAATCTCTCCGATTTGTGGAAGGTAGTTCCTGGCGGTCTGGTAATCGTATGCAAAGCGCCGCTCGTGGTTGATCAGCACCGGAACTCCGTTGCGCTGCGCCGATTCCTGTATTTCAGATGCTTCCTGGGTGTTCAGCGCAACCGGTTTTTCAAGAATGACAAGACGCGGCTTTTTTTCTATGGCGCAGAGGGCTTCCGTTTTATGAGAGTCTTCATTCACCGCAATCACGATTATGTCGGGCGAAAAAGACTTGTACAATTCTGCGGAAGATTCAAAAACCTGTGAACCTGGAACCCAACTGTGCCAGTCGACTCTCTTCTGCCGGTCAGTGTCCGCTCCTGCAACAAGACGAATCCTGCGGTTTTTCATAAGCGCATGGGTGTGACTTGCCGGTTGTTCACGTTTTTTGTCAAAGCCAAGTGTAAAACCAATGCGCCCAAGTCCAATAAGTGCCGCCGTGTATGCAACGTCCTTTTTCATCATGCGCCTCCCGTAAGAAATTGTTCTGATGACTCTGTCCTATGATTCAATGATAAGGGATTTTGCCTGGTACTGCGGAAGAAACTTCTTGATTCCTCCAGTCTCGAACTGGACCGAGATAACATATTCCCCATCAGGACTTGTCTCCGTCTTTATGATTACACCGTGGCCAAAGTCGTCATGGTAGATGGCTGTGCCTTTACGCCACTTTTTTGCAAGGGGATTTGCTTCTGAGCCGCCGGCCCCCATCCTGAATGCATCAGGCTTTTGACCGAGAACCCTGATATTTTCCTTGCCGATTTCATAGAGAAAGGGACTCGGCATCATAAATGAAGTGCGCCCGTACATGCGTCTTGAGGAGCAGCTGGTAAAGTAAAGGTCATTCTGTGCACGTGTGATACCCACGTAAAAAAGGCGCCGCTCTTCCTCAAGCTCCTGGCCGGTTTTGTTTTCGCGGGGAAAAACACCGTATTCCATGCCGGTGATGATGACACGGGGAAATTCAAGGCCCTTTGTGTTGTGCAGTGTGATAAGTGTCACACGGTCTGCGTCATTGTCTTCACCGCTTCCGTCGGAGTTCTTCTGCT
>CAMNHD010000240.1 GCA_946538875.1 uncultured Treponema sp. | reverse complement strand
ATGAGTCACTCCAAGTTCATTGACAACCGCACGGATGGCACTTTTATCCAGCCGCCCCTGCAGTACGTCTGAGTAAGGACTTTTTTCCAAAAGCACACTGCCGTATTCTGTCGCTACAGATACATGGTGAAAAATCTGCCTACGATTGAGCCACGCAGAAAGTTCCCGCCCCTCTGTAGTTCCAGCAAAAATAAGAATGCAGACATCATTTTTGTTCATTTGGATAACCTCTTGGCGTTATCAAAGTATTATCTGAAATAATCGTTGATTTGTTTCCGATAAAGACGGTGCAGAACATGTCGCACGGCTTATTTCCAAGTTCGTCCAATTCGCAAAGTTCGTAAGACTGACCTGCTCTTCCAATGTTTCTGACAATTGCACATTTTGTCTCAGGAGACAAGATTTCCAGGAGTATTGTGCATGCTCTTTTAAGGTAATCACTGCGCCTATGGCTGGCGGGATTATACAAAGCTATGACAAAGTCGCCTTCTGCCGCATGGACAAGTCTTTTTTCTATGACTTCCCAGGGCGTCAGGGCGTCACTTAAACTAACCGTGCAGAAGTCATTTGTCAAAGGTGATCCTACAATTGAAGCACCGCTTGTTGCCGCCGTGACACCAGGAATAACCTGTACTTTAACACCATTATACTCTTTGACTAAATTCAGCAGCAGTCCTGCCATTCCATAAACCCCTGCATCACCGCTACAGACCATGGCCACAGATTCCCCGGACAGTGCCTTTTCAAGCGAAAGGCGGCAGCGTTCTTCTTCGCGTCTCATACCGGTTGACAGAAAGTTCTTGTCCGGGAAAAAAGGCTTCAACAAGTCCACATATAACGTATAACCTGCAATGCAGTCAACGGTGTTTAGGATTTCAACGGCGCCTACAGTTAGATTCTCGTAATTTCCAGGCCCAATGCCTACAGCATACACACATTTTTTTTCAGTCATATCTAACCTCCTGGAAATCAATAGTCAGCTTTTCAATACCAACAGCGAGCGTCATTGCATCAGAAATTGTTTTCTTTACGATGATTTTTTCTGCACCGCCAGCAACAGCAGCACGTTCACAGACATTATCAACCCCTACTTGCTGACGAACAAAACTTGAAGCAGTAAAACCATCGCCAAGTGCGGAAAGATTGTCTGCTGAAAAAACTTCAAATGGAACTCCCACTTTTTGTGCCAACTGGATTATTCCTTCTTCTGATTTTTTGATATCTATACTACAGATTTTTTTTACAGACCGCAAGTCCAGTTTATAATCTTCAAAAACTTTAACACAAAAATTATATAGTTTTTCAAGACCTACTCCCTTTCTGCAGCCGATTCCAACAATCAGGCATTTTGGAAAAAGTACAAGTTTTTCCTTGTCATCTTCGTAAGATGAGATTATAAACTCAGGTACATTTTTGTCATCCCGGGGCGAATGAGTAATACTAAGCTCTCTGGGGAGAGTACCTGTTATTCTGTAATAAGAATTGATTGGGTCCGCTATACAACAATTTGCCTTTTTACTTACAAGTAGCTCTGCTGAAAACTCCTTGGCTTTTTTCAAGTCGTTAATTTCAAAATTATTTTTTATGGCAAAAACATCTACTGAAAACAATGAGTTCAAATCTGTTGCTGTGGATATTACAGGCTGCGCTCCAATATAATCTGCAAGACCGAGAGCTATTTCATTCGCACCGCCTATATGGCCAGACAGTAATGGCACAACAAATCTTCCTTTTTCATCCACTGATAGTACTGCCGGATCCGTCAGCTTTGAGTCTACGCAAGGTGCAATCAGCCTTACTGCAATTCCGCTTGCACCGATAAAGACAAATGCCTCAACTTCGGAAAACATTTCTTTTACCCAATCGCCGGGTTTTAGCTCCGGATTAGGTGAAAGCTTGCCAAATCCTTGAACAATTATGCTGTCACCACCAGAGATAAAATATTGTTGTATACTCTTGCTTAGTTCAAGAGCATTGCAGGTGAACCAGACTATTGCAACTTTCATAAAACTAGCGGTTTCCTTTTCTGAATCCTGTTGAAAACTCAGGATCATATAGTTTTGATTTTAAATAAGCGCTCTGTTCCACAGTCTTTCCCACAATGAACAGACATGTATTTGTTAAATTCTGCTCTTTTACCAGAGCCGCAAGATTTTCAACAGTTGTATAAAAAGTTTTCTCTTCAGGCCAGGTCGCCTTGTAGACGACTGCTACAGGTGTGCTTGGGGCATAACCGCCAGCAAGCAAATCAAGCTGTACTTTTTCCACAAGACCAGTACTCAGGAAAAGAACCATTGTCGTCTGATGCTCAGCAAATGATTTGATACTTTCATTTGGTGGCGTAACAGTCCTGCCACTCTCCCTGGTAATAATCACACTCTGACTGATTCCCGGCAAGGTATATTCCATGTTCAAAGCCGCTGCTGCACCGCAAAACGAGCTGACTCCGGGAACATACTCGTAAGAGACTCCAGCTTTGTCCAAAGCATCCATCTGCTCCCGAATTGCTCCATATAGACACGGGTCGCCGGTATGAAGCCTCACAACATCCTTGTTCTCACCAGCCGAACGGCACATGATTTCTACTACCTGATCAAGTGTCAGTCTAGAACTGTCAAAAACCGAACAGGTTTCTTTTCTGCACTCAAGTAATTCCTTATTGACGAGCGACCCTGCATAAACTATGACATCCGCTTTTTCCAGCAGTTTTCGTCCACGGACTGTTATCAAATCAACTGCTCCAGGTCCAGCACCAACAAACCAAATCATCTGATTAACCCCTTGAATCTTTGAAGTTCATTCATCCATTTTACAGCATTTTCGCTGATACCCACAATGCCCTGCACCTGGGAAAAGACTACAATCTCAACATCCACCGTATTGTCTGTCCATCGTTCCATATAAAATTTGATTTTTTGTACCATTAATTTTCCGATTGTCTGGACAAGATGATATTCCTGAAGAACTTCCAGGGCATGGTCGCAGGTTGCACTTTCAAGGACTGCTTTCTTTAGTTTTTCAGGAACTTCTCCGGAACAGGCTTCTTCGGCAAGATTCACCAAAATCTCCATACGGTGGTCCCCGAATTTTGAATGCGTATTTTTTACACCGGATGCTATTTTTACTAATTTACCAATATGACCGCAAAACAAAATTCTTTTAATGCCATAAGATTCCGCAATTTTTACGGTGTCATAGATAAAATTAGATGACATCACCGCTATGTCAAGTGAAAAACCGAATCTGTCAGAAAGGAACTGCGCGCCATAATTCCCCGGCGTAACAGGTAAAAGTGGAAAATTATTTTCCTTTCTTATCGATATCTCAAGTTCTATAGTCTTGACCAAAGCCTCGGAACTCATAGGTTTTACAATTCCACTTGTTCCAAGAATTGAAAGTCCGCCGACAATACCTAATCTTGGATTAAAAGTCTTTTCTGCAATTTGCTTTCCATCGGGAATAGAAATGGTTACTTTTGCGCCTTGTCCACTTCCAAGTTCCTGCTTTACTGCCGAGCAAATCATCTTTCTGGGCACGGAATTAATGGCATACGAACCCACACTCTGATCCAGGCCAGGAAGAGTAACACGTCCAATTCCATCTCCCCCAAGCACAATTATTTCTCCAGAGGAATCCAGTTCCACTTTAGCGTAGACAAGAATCCCATTAGTGATATCCGGGTCAGTACCGCTATTTTTTCTTACTGCACAACTTGCGTAAACATCAGTGATTTTTATATCAAGCACTTCCAGAACAAGC
>CAMNHD010000239.1 GCA_946538875.1 uncultured Treponema sp. | reverse complement strand
AAAAGGTTGACCTTGACCTCTCTGCATTAAGCTCCAATATTGTCTACGCCCAGGTGTTCGAGATGATGCTTGACCCGGAGTCCTTTGTAGGAAAAACAGTCCGCATGAAGGGCATAAACCTAAAGACCTTTGACGAGTCCGAAAAACGCTACTATTACGCGTGTGTGGTTCAGGACGCAACCGCCTGCTGTGCCCAGGGAATCGCCTACGAACTTGAGCCGGATCCCGGAAGCTCTCAGCTTTATCCGCTTGACGGAGCCGAAATAACAGTCAGCGGAGAGTTCCAGGTGTACGAGCGCCACGGCTACGAAAGTTTCAGGCTTGGCGGTGCTGTAATCGAACAGTGTGACTGGAGGTCATAAAATGGCAGGCGAATACAAGACAAGACATCAGGAAGAACTGCTCTGTTACTTCAAGTCCATTCCGGGAAAACACGTTACAGCCAACGATGTATGCGCTCATTTTTTCCGTCTGGGGCAGCCCATGGGACTTACCACAGTGTACCGCCAGATTGAGCGCCTTGTGGTGCTGGGTGTAGTCAAGAAATACGTGGTGGAAGGCAGCGGCGCCTGCTTTGAATATGTGGGTGAGGATTTTTCCGAGCACGACACAAACTGCTTTCACTGCAAGTGCACTTCATGCGGCAGACTGATTCATCTTGAGTGCCACGACATTGCGGCCCTTGAGGAACATCTTGAAAGAGACCACCACTTTTACATAGACAAGACCAGGACAGTGTTCTATGGCCTGTGCCAGGAATGCAAATCCAAAAGTGCAGGGCAAACCAAGGAGAACTGATGGATACCAGAGAAATGAGCCGGGACAAAGTGATTGTCCGCGCAAGCATAGTCGGAGTTGCGGCAAACATCCTGCTCGCAGCATTCAAAGCCTTTGTGGGGCTCGCCGCAAAATCGCTTGCAGTAACCCTTGATGCAGTCAACAATTTGAGCGACGCCCTTTCTTCCGTGGTAACAATCGTGGGCACAAAGCTTGCGCTAAAACGTCCTGACAAAAAGCATCCCTACGGTTACGGCCGCATAGAATACCTTTCCGCAATGATAATAGCCGTTGTGGTTCTGTATGCAGGCCTTACTTCCCTGGTTGAGTCCGTCAAGAAGATAATCCGCCCCGAACTTGCCGACTATTCGCCAGTCTCTCTGGTGATAATAGCCGCAGCCGTTCTGGTAAAGATTGTGCTTGGCATCTATGTAAGCCGTACAGGACGCAGGGTCGCTTCGGATGCACTTGTGGATTCAGGAAAGGACGCTCTCTTTGATTCAGTCCTGTCAGCCGCTACCCTTGTGGCCGCAGTGGTCTTTATGGTGTGGAAGGTTTCTGTGGAGCAGTACCTTGGCGCAGTAATCTCGCTCTTTATCATCAAGAGCGGAATTGAAATGCTCAAGGAGACTGTGAGCCGGATTCTCGGAGAACGCATTGACTCTTCGCTTGCAAAATCCATAAAGGAAACAGTCCGTTCCTTTGACGGAGTGCAGGGAGCCTACGACCTTACGCTGAACAATTACGGCCCCGACCTGCTGATGGGGTCAGTGCACATAGAAGTTCCCGATTCCTGGACAGCCACCGAAATCGATTCCGTTACAAGAAAAATCCAGGAGACCGTTCTGGAAAAACACAATGTCATGCTGAGCGCAGTGGGAGTCTATTCAATCAACAGTCACGACGGGCGTGCTATGGAAATCCGTTCGCTCGTGCATGAGACACTCAAGACTTTTCCACAGGTCCTGCAGTTCCACGGTTTTTACTACAATGCCGAAAAGAATTCGGTGAGCTTTGACATAATCGTGGATTTTTCCTGCAAGGACATGGATGCCCTTCACCGCAGCGTAGTTGCCGAACTTGAGAAAAAACTTCCGGGAATCAGCCTGACAATAAATCTTGACGCAGACATTTCCGACTGATTTTATACGGAGCCGCCTGCACCGCTTCCCCGTCTTGCGCGGTTCCGGCCTCCGGCCTCCATTGCCCTGCAACCTGCCTGCGGCAGGCCGCTCCACCCGGGGCTAGTCTGCACGGCAAGTACCAGAGCCCTTCATTTGTACCGCTTGAATTAAGTGCGCTTAGCAAGTACAATACCTGCATGAAAAAAGCCGTTAAGATTATTTGTTTTTCAGTTTTTGCGCTGCTCACTTTGACTCTGGCAGTGCTTACCGCAGTGTTTGCCAAAAGGGCGTTCCGTCCGGTACAAAGCCTTGTACTTGTTGATGATGCTCTGTTCAATTCCTATGCCGACTTCTTCAAGCCCCAGGATGTAAATGAGCAGGATGAGCTTCCGTTCACTTTTGTCACAAAAAGTCAGACCGCAGAAATTCCACAGGGATTCTTTTCTCCAATTGCAAAACAGATTGCCATGCTCACATTGGAAAACAGCTCGGCACTTTTCCCCGATGAGCAGCAGGAAGCCGGGGTGCATTTCTTTGAGCTTGAGACATGGAACCTTGTGCCAAGCGTAAAGGCTGACTACACACGGCCGTCTGCTGCGGAGAATTCTCTTCTCAGTCCAAAGCTCAGTGTCTCGATTTCTACAGTGGAAGACATGCCTGATGGTAACAGGGCGCTTCCGGTAGACGGTAAATACGCCGGTTCCAAAGATTATCCACTGCTTCTGGGAAAGAGAATCCGCTGCACAGTTTTTGAGCCTTCCGTGGAACAAATTCTTGTTGACTGGTGCACGGAGCATTTTTCCAGTGACAAGGTTTCTCTTGGATCGGAAGAGCCGGTGTTCATTGCTTCTGTGGGGGACATAATGGTTGCCCGCGGTGCACAGGACATTCTCCTGAACCAGAAGGACGGGCTCAGCAAAGTCTTTGGGACTACGCTTCCGCTTCTGCAGGACAGTGATTTTACAATCGGGAATCTGGAAGGCGTTGTCACTGAATCATGGAAGAATGCAACCAAGACATATACATTTAAATTCAAAAAGGCTGTTCTGCCGGAACTGTTGAAAGCCGGCTTTGACTATCTGATGCAGACGAACAATCACTGCTACGATTACGGCGAGGCTGGCTTTAAGGACACGCTTGCGGCATTCAAGGAATACTCTGTCCCCACAAGCGGAGTCGGCTACAACAAGGAGGAGGCTTCCAAGTTCTACAACACTCAGGTAAAGGGACAGAATCTTGCCGTGATTTCCTGCGGGGCGTTCCCGGTCGAGCAGTCAGGCTTTAACGGAAAGACCACCGCCACTGCCACGGAGACCCGTGCAGGAATCCTTTGGGAAAACCCGGAACTTCTCAAGGAAATAAAAAAGCAGAAGGAAGCAGGGAACTTTGTGATAGTTAATGTCCACGGAGGAGAGGAGTATCACTTTAGCCCGTCAAAGAGTCAGCGGAAACTCTATCAAAGCTTCTGCGACAACGGGGCGGACATTGTGTTTGGAAGTCACCCCCATGTGCTCCAGCCCACGGAATGGTATGGCAGGAGCCTGATTGTCTATTCAATGGGAAACTTTGTGTTCAACGGCATGGAAGGTATGAACGGAGCCACCGACAGTGAAGTTGTGCGCGTTGGGGTGAGCGGCGGCCGCATTGCGTATGTGGAGCAGTATCCTGCCAGGCTTTCAAACTGCACGGTGACACTAAAGTAGAATTTGGAAGCACTCTGACTGGCCGGCTGCGTGAGCGGCGATGACTATAGTTCCAAGACCCGTCAGCTTGTCAAAATTGATTTCCACGAAAATGAAAAGATTGCCCTTGAAAATTCTCGGATAATGTATAGAATTAAGGGATATAAGTTGCGGCGGG
>CAMNHD010000238.1 GCA_946538875.1 uncultured Treponema sp. | reverse complement strand
GCACCCATGTTGAAGGCAAAAATCACAGAAAAAAGCCACGCAAGAAATTTCATCGTCAAATCCTCCTTTGATTCCATGCGGAAATGGTTTCTTCCGCTGAATGCATCCTACTCGTTTTCCCCTGCGCATGCAAGTTTTTTCTCTTCCCCGTGCCCCATAGCCCCGGCCTTCCCGTCAGGCGGAAAACTGGTACAATACCCTCTGCAAAGCCATTCTCTTTTCCGGAGGCGAGAGGCATGTTCCGAAAAAAGACTTCTCTTTCTGTCCTTTTCCTGTGCGCCCTGCTCTCCCTGGCTCTTTCCGCATCTGCAGACCCTGCCCTGTTCCTTGCCGACCTGCACCTGACGACGGACACAGCCGCCTTCGGCGGCACGCTGGAATCCATCCGCCGTGAGGCCGGCGCCTGCGGCCCTGTGATTTTTCTCGGTGACAACACCAACAACGGGCGAAGCGCAGAGCATACAGCTTTCCTCGGTTTTCTCGGCAGCATGAAGCCGGACACGGAAATCCTTGTCATCCCGGGGAACCACGACCTGTGCGGGGAAACATCGCCTGAGATCTTCCGGGCAAGGTACCATGCCTTCGGCTGGGACCAGGCGTTCGCCGCGGATGACGAAAGCCTGAGCTACGCCGTCCTTCTTGACGGTGTATGTTATCTGATGCTGGACACCAATCTCTATGATCCCGCGCAGCGCATGACCCTCCGGGGCGCCATTTCCCCGTCAGTGCTTCGTTTTACCGGGGATGTCCTCACGGGCCTGCCCGAAAGCACGCCCGTCATCGCCTGCGGCCATCACCCGCTCCTCCCTCTCGAGGGAGAAACCGACCTCACGGAAAACACCTCTGCGCTGGTCTCCCTTCTTGAGCGGCACGGCGTCACCCTCTGGGTCAGCGGGCACCGCCACAGCAACTATACGCTCGCATCATCTGTTCTGCGCCAGGTCGGTGTCGGGACACCCGGAGGCTATCCCGCCTGGGCCGGCCTCCTGGAAAAGTCTGACACATGGCACTACCGTGTCCGTTCCCTGATCGAAAAAGAGCCGGCGCTGCTTGAGCAGCGCCGGAACGAGGCCCTTGCCCTCGGCCGCACCATGGCGGAGGGATCGCTCAAGGGAACTGTCTCCGAGGGCGATGAGGAAGCCGTCTCATGGTTTGCCGAAGCCTTCCTTTCGGAGCTTGAGGGCACCCTGTCCGAAAGGCGCGGTGAATTTCTGTCACGCAGCGGCTGCGAAGCCTGGCGAAGGGCTGAGGTCCGCGCGGTCACCCGGAAATGGATCCTCGGCCTCCTTGAGCATGAAAGCGAGGACGTCAGGGACCTCACTGTCCCTATGCGTGCCAGGTAAAGACATCAGCTGATTTTCTGCATGACCGGCAGAAGAAGGCCGCCGACCGCATTGCCCAGCGTCATGACGGCAAGATAAAGGAATGTCTTTCCGCCCCATGCCCCAGCTGCGGAAAAGTAATACATGTCAGCCACACAGTGCTCAAACCCGCAGAGGATAAACACCATGACGCCGAAGAAGAGTGCCAGGTACTTGCCGAGTTCATGGGGATTCTTCGCATAGCCGTCCACAGCCACGTAAATCAGCACATTGCACAGCATGGCAAGGATAACCAGACTCAGGGGGGAATCCGCAAGCTTGACCTCGCACAGTGCCTGAGCTTTCTCCGTGAGCACCGGACCGATCCTCGTCATGCGCTCAGCACTGGCTAGAAACCACGTGCCCATGAGATTGCCGCACCAGATCACCAGAAGGTCGATGAGGTAATCCGGGCCGTGCTCGAGGGCATAGCACACCCTTCCGGTAAACAGCGCAAAGCCCCTTGTGCACACGCAGAACAGACCCACCGTAAACATCAGGGCACCCAGAAAACGGTTGTCTGTCATGAGGAAAACCGTTCCCCCAAGTCCAATGGCGACACCCGCCAGGATCGCCAGGACTAGCAGCTTGAGATACTTCACGTTTCCGTCTCCTTCCTTTCCGGCAGTACGCCTCTCAGGCCCGTACCGCAGATGCAGTATACCCTGTCAGGGCACGGAAAGGAAGTCCGGTCAGAATTGACGCTTCCCTCCTCAGGTTGTATAATCTGCCGCGTCCCGCTGATGTGGTGGAATGGCAGACACCGGGGACTTTGAAGCAAAAAAGGAGCATCCCGCCGGGAAACCGCGGGTATGAATGCTGGCTAATTCGGCGGACCTCCCTCCGGGACAACGCCGAGCCAAACCGGGTTTGACCCGGAAGTGTGTAGAGACTATACACCAGCGGCCTGCAGCCTTACGGTATGGCCAAGACATAGTCCAGACTGCAACGCGCGAGCGGCTCTGGCAACAGAGTGCAGCAAGAAAATCCCCTGCTTCACGGCGTGCGGGTTCGAGTCCCGCCATCAGCACGAAAAGCCCTTGTATTCCAATGGATACAGAGGCTTTTTTTATGCCTGACCACAGTTTGACCACAATTTAATCACTCAGTCCCGAGATATAATCAGACATTTTCTCGGCTGCTTTTCTTCTCATTGTTCCAGAAACATGCCCGTACTTATCCATGGTAAATGCAACAGAGTGATGACCCATTGACATAGACAATGTCTTCATGTCTACACCGTTCTCAATAGAAATAACGGCGTATGTATGGCGAAGGTCATGAAAGCGAACATCATCAAGTCCCATCTTGTTTACAATGCGTTTAAAGTGCCTATATACATTGGAACTGGATAAATGCATGCCATCAGGATTAGTAAAGACAAGTCCATCAGTATTTTTCCAAGCAGCTCCGCAGGTCTTTTCCCATTCCTTCTGCTGACGCTTTACGTTCTCAAGCATCTGTATGACCTGATGCGGAGGTTCAATGATGCGCTGTTTTCCTGTCTTCGTTTCCACAAACTGGTATTCGCCTTTCTGCTTATATGCATTAACACGCAACAATTGTCTGTAGATACGTATTTTCCCTTTTGACACATTGATACAGTCCCAAGTCAAACCCATTATTTCAGACTGCCGCATTCCTGTGAACAAAGCAACATAATACAATGGATAAAGGATATCTTCTTCGGCACAGTGTAGAAATTCGGGCACTTCTTCATCTTCCAAAGGACGCATTTCAACGTGTTTTACCTTCGGTCTCTCACATTCTACAGTCACGTTTTTTCTTATCATTCCTTTAGACACTGCCTTATCCAACGCCTTGTGCAAGACCCCATGAATATTTTTTACAGATTTTGCAGACAAGCCATCTTTTTTCCACTGGATATAAGAAGTTTCAACATCCGCTACTGTCAATTCCGCCAACTTAATTCCCCCGAGTGAAGGAATAATGTGATTCCTAATGTCCCCTTCATACTTTCTGAGTGTACCAGGCTTTACCTCAAGATATAATGACTGCCATTCATTCATCCATTCTTCAACAGTCATATTCGTTTCATCTATGTAGTCACCTTTATCAACGTCGCTTTTTATTTCTCCAAGTTTTCTTCGGACTTCTTCCTTGTTGAGTCCATACACAGACTTCCGTCCATATGGAGTTGTGGCTATTCCTTCCCAGCGTCCATCTTTGCGCAAACGAATAGTTCCTTCTCTGTTTTCTTTTCTTTTCACTTTGACCAAATCTCCCTTTATCAAGGGTCAATTGGGTCAATAATAAAGCCTTGAAACTATGCATTTTTCAAGGTGCAAAAGAAGATATTTCCATGCACATTATACCATAGAAAAAAGATGGAGAATCATTACTCTTGTTGATTATTACGTACTTTCAACAACTATTCATCACAAACA
>CAMNHD010000237.1 GCA_946538875.1 uncultured Treponema sp. | reverse complement strand
TTTGCAATCAGCGGAACTTCATGGAGTGACTCATAGTATGCGCTTTCCGGTTTGATTCCCGCGCTTACCATTGTCTCGAATGCAAGCTCGCATCCGGCTTTTACAAAGGCAACAAGGAGGATTCCCTTGTCAAAGTATTCCTGCTCGGAAATTTCCTCGTTTGTCTCAGGTTCTGTCTCGAACGGAATCTTTGCATAGCTTTCGCGCCACTCGTGCAGGTTCTTGTCGCCGTTTGCCCAGTCCTTCATCATTGTTGATGAGAACTCGCCGGAGATGATGTCGTCCATGTGCTTCTGGAACAATGGGGTCATAATCTTCTTGAGTTCAAGGGACAGTTCGTTTGCGCGGATCTTTGCCGGGTTGGAGAGACGGTCCATCATGTTTGTAACGCCGCCCCACTTGAGTGCTTCGCTGATTACGTTCCAGCCGTGCATCAGGAGCTTTGTGGCGTATCCCGGAGCGATTCCGTTCTGCACCATCTTGTCGTAGCTCAGAATTGTTCCAGCCTGCAAAAGACCGCAGAGAATAGTCTGCTCGCCCATAAGGTCACTCTTAACCTCGGCGATGAAAGAGCTTTCCAGAACACCGGCAGTCTCACCGCGCTCAGCACAGGCAAGAGCCTTAGCCAAAGCCATGCCGCGCCCCTCAGGATCGTGTGCAGGGTGAACAGCGATCAGCTCAGGAACACCAAATCCGCGGACATACTCGTTGCGGACCTCAGTACCCGGACCCTTAGGAGCCATAAGGAAAACAGTGATGTCGTCGCGGATTTCCTCGCCCTCTTCAATCATGTTAAAGCCGTGGCTGTACCACAAAGCAGAGCCCTTCTTCATGTATTTCATCAGGTTCTGAACAACCTCATGGTGCTGCTTATCCGGAGTCAGGTTACCGACAACATCGGCAGTAGGAAGAAGCTCTTCGTAAGTGCCAACCTTAAAACCGTTTTCGGTGGCATTTTTCCAAGACTGCCTCTTCTGCTCAATGGCTTCCTTGCGGAGACAGTAAGAAACGTCCATACCAGAATCGCGCAGGTTCAAGCCCTGGTTCAAACCCTGAGCACCACAACCTACGATAACGATTTTCTTACCCTGCAAGGCTTTAGTTCCGTCCTTGAATTCCTCGCGTGCCATCTGGCGGCAGTGTCCGAGTTCCTGGCGGGCAACGCGCCAAGGAATTGCATTAAAATAGTTCTGACCCATTTTGTTCAGCTCCTTACAATTTTATTGTTTTCAGGATTAGTTTAGCATTTAATTAGTGTTGCGTAAAGTGAAATAATTTCAATTCAGTAGTGAATATTTTTCAATGTATAAGCGGGGGATGCCTTGCTTGAAACTTCGCGCTTGCGCGCTCGTTGCGGGGGAAGTCTCCCCCTCGCTCCAATGCCCTCACTCCGTTCAGTCATTTCCGCTACCCCCTCTCCTAAGGGGCTTGCGCCCCTTAAAATCCCCGGTAAAAATTGTTCCAACAAATCATTTGACTTATTTAAGACACTAAGTTAAAATATTCAGGCTAAGTTATATGGTCAAATGTCGAGTTTCAGAAAATCAAGTGAAAATTGGCGGAAGCGGGGTTCCTACCCACAAAAACATCTGCACAAGCGAAGCGCGGAAGCCGTTTTTGTGGGTAGGGTTCCCGCTGGGAGCCAATTTTGTTACACAATAAACAAAACTCGAAATTGAACCTATATGATAATTCGGCAAAACTAATTCTTAATTTTGGAATAACTATGAAAAACAAAATGTTTAGGCTTCTTCTGGCAGTGCTGGTTGTTGCGCTGCCATTTGTCTCCTGCAAGACAAGCACCGATGAATTCTACGGCATAAGTATACTGGCCGCCGCAAACGGAAGCGTAACGGCTTCTGACACCAGTGCAAGGGAAGGTGCGGCTGTTGAGCTGACCTTTACAGCTGACGAAGGGTTCGTCCTTGTCTCCTGCACCGTAAAGAGTGACAGTGGAACGGACATCCCTGTGGAGGACAATGCCTTTATAATGCCTGCGGAAGGTGTTACCGTTACTGCATGTTTTGCAAAGGTTCATCTTGTGAATGTCCAGACTTGTGAAAACGGAACAGTGACCGCCAGTTTGTCAAATGCGATAGCCGGAGAAGAAGTCGTCCTTTCTGCAAGTCCGTCCGAAGGCTACAGTCTGGAAGCATATAATGTCATAACATCCAATGGAAGTGATGTTTCTGTAACCGACGGCAAGTTCACAATGCCTGATGAAGACGTAACTGTAAGCGCAGCGTTCTCAGCGGTCGATTATTCAGTAACGGTTACAGCTTCAGACAACGGTACCGTTACGCCAAGCAAGACGACGGCACATGTTGGGGATGAGATAACATTGGACGGAGCCCCATCGCCTAGATATGGCATTTCATCATGTGTGGTTACGACATCGGGTGGAACTTCTGTAGAAACTGTATCTGTAATTGATGGCTTGAAGTATACTTTTGTCATGCCTCCGGATGATGTCAATGTAACAGTAGAATTCTCTGAATATGTGTTCCATGAAACTGTAACAATTCTTCCTTCAGGGACTGATGGAACCCTCGGCACAAGCGGAACCTACGTCTACTTCGGAGACTGGCCAAAGACCATAAAGGCATCTACGGTTACGGTGGATGAGACCATAAGCATGACTCTGGGCGCACACACCTACTATGCCGGAAGCGACGGCAGCTGGTACGCCAAGGTGCTTGAAAACGGACTCTCCACGGACTATAAGTATTCCGACGGAACATCGGTTGCCCAAAAAGACGCAGATTCCCCGAGGTATCTCTACTTCAAGGTTGAGCCGATAAAGTGGCGGGTTCTTACCGATGACTATGACGGAAAAAAGCTCCTGCTTGCCGAGGACATACTCACCGCAGACGTGCCGTACTACGACTATAGAGATGTAAACAGAACCATAAGCTCAGCCAAAGTCTACACAAACAATTACCAGCATTCTGCGATAAGGGCATACTTGAATGGCCTCTCATATCAAGTAAAGGAATCTGATTCCGCAACACAGACCTCCAGCACTGCATACTTGGACAAGGGGTTTTTGCAGACTGCATTTACCGAAAACGCACAGGAGCTCATAGCGAGCACAATTGTGGACAACAGTGTGGCAAGCACGACCGATAGCGGAAACTACCTTAGCCAAGCGACAAAATATGCCTGCTCCAACACGACTGACAAGATTTTCCTGCTCAGCGAAAAGGAAGTGACCACAAGTTCATACGGCTTTGCGGCACTGGATGTGTACAAGGGGGACACAAACGGCACTACGAGTTCGTCAAGAATCAAGCAGACAACGGACTACGCCAAGGCGAACTATGCGTTTCAGTTCAAAAGTTCTGGCAAGGGCGGCAGGTGGTGGCTTCGTTCGCCTCAGTATGATCCGCATAAGTGCTACGTGCGCGACGTCGAGTGTAATGGCGCCCCCAGTGACCGCCAAGGCGTCACATATCTACAAGGTGGTGTGAGTCCAGCTTTGTCACTTTCATATTAATAGACCTGTTTGGAAACTCCAGAAAGTATTATAATGCTATAATACTACAAGAATTAGACCTGTTCGGAAACTTCATTTCCGCATAGAAAATTCGCACTTCGTGTTGCGCTAATTTGTGGCATTTGTTGAGTGTAGCAAAACATCCGGTGCTTGCCTGCAAGACGATTCTTCGTTTCACTCAGAATAAAGTAAAGTTTTCAACTGCGTTTACTATAGCTCTCAAAAAATAATCCCCTGGTTTAAAAACTCAGGGGATTCACATAGGCTTAATTCTTACTGCAATTCTTCACGCTGGATTAGAACTCGTGAATGGCA
>CAMNHD010000236.1 GCA_946538875.1 uncultured Treponema sp. | reverse complement strand
TCTCATAGTCTCTTTTTGCATAAAAAACATGCATTATCGTGACTACTTTCTTATTATCGTCATCTTCTACTAAATATAGTGCAACATAGTTTTTCTTAAACAAAAATCGCCGATAGCCCTTTTTTCTTAAACTTTCAATCGGCCATTCTGGGAGTGTATAAGGATTATCATATAAAAAACTTTTCTGCTCATAAAAATCATCTAACAAACTTGAGGCTGCTGTTTTATTACATAATGATTCCGAAATATAACCTACAATTTCTGAAAGTTCCTGTTTTGCGAAATCGGCAATCTGAACTTTATAAGCCATATTGCTTCCTTATGTCTGAGATTGCATCGTCTACATCAGAAACCCTTCCAGCTTTTAAATCTGCTTCTGCAACGGCAAGTTTATCATACAAGTTATTCAGAAAAGTAGATTTTTCAAATGTTTCCATGCTCATAATTACCATGTCACCATAGCCATTTTTAGTAATGAATATAGGCTCCCTGGTTGCATGGCATAAATTTGAGATGGCTGTAGTATTTTTCAAATCTCGAATCGGCCTTATCTGTGGCATTATATCACCTTTTTATAGGGATAATAATACCATAATATTTATCAGTCGTCAAATAAAAAGGACATGCATGGGCGTGTAGGGACCCGCCGCAGGCGGGTTGCGTAAGCAATGAGCAGGGGCTGCGAACCCCGGAAGGCCCGGATTATCGGGGAACTCTCTCTAAATTGTGGCAGAAAGAGGATGTGTGGAAAAATAAAGGTGCACAAGAAAATGATTTAACGATAAGATTTGATAAGATTTCTCCCTTGACTAAAGGCTTGCTATTCAATATAATACCGAATCTACTGATAATTTGGGAATAATGGGTTCTGGAAACGACCGTCGGTCAGGGTCCAGTGCTCTTTAATAAAATCAGGTCTTCCCTTAAAAGGAAAGACCTATGGAGGACAATCAAGTGGTTAAAATCAGACTTAAGAAGTTTGGTACAAAAGCTCGTCCATTCTATCGTATCGTTGTTCAGGATTCCCGCAAGCCCCGCGACGGTGCAACAATTGAAGAGATTGGATACTATCATCCGATCGACGCAGCTGACAAGCAGGTTTCTTTCAACGAAGACCGTGCTAAGTACTGGCTCAGTGTCGGCGCACAGCCTTCAGACACCGTAAAGAAGATTTTCAACAAGAACGGTTTGGCTGTAAACGGAAAGAACATTGCCAAATAAGTTTCAGAGGGGGTGAGTGATGGAAAAAGACCTGATTGAATACATTGCGAAATCATTGGTCGATGATCCGGCTTCAGTCTCTGTTACGGAATCCGAAGGTGAACGCGGTCCTGTTCTGCAGTTGAGCGTTGCCCAGGGTGATATTGGCAAAGTTATTGGCAAGTACGGTCGTATTGCAAAAGCTCTTAGAACTGTTTTGAGTGCTAGTGCCAACAAAGATGGCAGACACTACAGTCTTGAGATTCTTGACTAGTCAGGATTAAAAGCTGATGGCGGAAGACAGCGGCTCAAAATTGACCGGGCGTTTTGTAGTAGGGATTGTCCGCGGTACCCATGGTATAACGGGCGAGTTTAAGGTGGAAAGCACTTCGGGCGAGTACGAGCATTTTGCACGTATGAAAGAAGTGACTTTGACGGATGGCAACGCTGAGAAGCCATACTCAGTAGAGTATGTCCACGAGGCGGCTGACACTCTGTACATGAAACTTATGGGAATAAATACCCCTGAGGAAGCTGCAAAGTTCAACAGGTGGGAAATCGTCGTTCCCAGAGAATACGCACACCAGTTGCAGAAGGGTGAGTGGTATATAGAAGACCTGAAAGGGTGTTCTGTATGGTATAAAGGTGATGTGGCGGCAGAAGCCGCGCCGGCTTTGTCTGAGAATGACATTGTTGGTATAGTCACAGACGTAAAGGAAGGCGGATCGGGTTATCTCGTTGAGATTTCGCTGTCCGAGGGCTGTACATTGATTGGTGACGGCATTAAGTATACAAAGGGCGGAAAACTCCGCACTGTGTATGTTCCCTTTAAGAATGAATTTATCGGGGATGTTGACGTTGTTGCTAAGAAGATGCAGCTGATGCACCTCTGGATTCTGGAGTAAGTCCTGTGAAATTTACTGTGCTGACCTTGTTTCCTGAGATACCGCGTGCTTTTTTTGAAAGTTCCATCATGGCAAAAGCGGTTGATAAGGGAATTATTGCCTACGATTTGGTGAATATCAGGGATTTTGCCTTTGATAGACACAAGACTTGTGACGACGCAACCTACGGCGGTGGTGCCGGGCAGTTGTTGATGCCTGAACCACTTGGACGCGCGCTTGACAGTGTTGAAGCTTACAGGAAGCATGTGATTTATGTCACGCCGAGCGGTAAGCCTTTTACGCAGAAGAAGGCGGCGGAATTAAGCCAGAAAGACGAAATCGTCTTTATCTGCGGGCGGTACGAAGGTATTGACCAGCGGATAATCGACCTCTACGTTGACGAGGAAATCTCCATCGGGGATTACGTTATGTCCAGCGGAGAAGTTGCGGCTACTGTGATTGTCGATTCGGTCTACAGACTGGTTGACGATGTGATAACACATGAGTCGCTTGACGAGGAAAGCTTTGCCGGCTCACTTTTGGAATATCCCCAGTACACACGGCCGAATGTGTATAAGGGCCTGGCAGTTCCGGAGGTTCTTACCTGCGGAGACCATGAAAAAATCCGGAAGTGGAGGCTTCTTAAGAGCCTGCAGAAGACTGTGCGTAACAGGCCCGACCTGTTGGCAAGGGCTATGACTGAGGGTACTCTTACTGAAGACGAGATTAAAATGATTGGAACTCTTACGGAACATGCAGATTATAAAAATGACCGTAAGCAACGCAAGAAGCTGAGATCCGTGCAGGAACGCCTTAAGCGGAAGAAAGCAGAATGCGACAAGATGGAGAACTAAAATGGATCTTATCAAGACTATTGAAGAGCAGCAGAAAAAGCCTAACGCTGAAACTTTTCAGGTAGGCGACACTGTAAAGGTTCACTTTGAGATTATTGAAGGCAAGACAAAGCGTATCCAGATTTTCGAAGGTCTGGTGCTCTGCTTCAAGAACTCAGGTATCGGAAAGACTTTCACCGTCCGCAAGCTCAGCTACGGTGTTGGTGTTGAGCGCGTGTTCCCTCTGAACAGCCCACGTGTCATGAAGGTGGAAATCGTACGCCCAGGCAAGGTTCGCCGTGCAAAGATATACTACGTGCGTGACAAGATTGGTAAGGCTGCCAAGATTAAGGAACTTATCGGACCTAAGGCTCAGGCACGTCTGGCTGCCAACCGTGCGGCAAACAGCGCCGCTGACAAGGCTGAAGAGTCTCTCAAGGCTGAAATCAAGAGCGAAGTTGCAGCAGAAGCCGCAGCAAACAAGCAGAACAAGGCTAAGAAATAATTCTTTTCTTCTTGCTTGATGCCTGGCATTGAGGGCAACTTTCCGGAAGATTTCTGTCCGGGGGTTGCCTTCTGCTTTTTTAAAGGAGTGCATGTGGCTGAAATTCCTATGGTGCCCGGAGCATCGGCTGTCTCAGGACCTCAGCAGGGCGGATTTGACGTTCAGGCTCTGCGTTCAGGGCCCAGGATTCTTTCTGTCAGGGTTCAGGAGGCTCTTGGCGGCGGACGCTACAGGATTATGTCCGGGAATGAGTCATTCACTGCATCCAGTATGAATCCCCTTGAACCGGGCTCTGTGTTCCGTGCCAGGGTCAGTTTTGCTCCTGGTGGAACGGCGGTTCTGGTGCCCCTTGCCGTGGAGACTGAGCGTGAAATGCCTGGTGGAACTTCTCCTGA
>CAMNHD010000235.1 GCA_946538875.1 uncultured Treponema sp. | reverse complement strand
TAGCGACCGAGCCGGTCCGGAGGCGCAGGACAGGAGGTCCGTAGCCGTAGGACGACTCCGGCTATCTCCACTTTTTAAGGCTTCTCTTTTGGGGAGCCCGTTTTTTTTTGAACTTCTAATTTCTTTGCTCCAACCGGGTTTTTGTTTTTTGGCAAGTTCCCCGCTTTCCAAGGTTACGGGCCTTCGCCCTCCATTGCTCCCTGCGGTCGCAACCAGCCTGGCGGCCGGCCTTTCCAATCGGGGCTAGGACTTACATTTTGCCCTCCTTGGCAAAATGTAAGTAGCGGCAACAAGTTGCCGGGGTTATTCCACTAACAGCTGACGCGACCTCCTGTCGCTATCGGGGGTATTTTGTTTAGACGCTGACTTGTGTATGCCCTCCTTGGCAAATTTTTCATTGCGGCAACAAGTTGCCGGGGTTGCTTTGCCAACAACTGACGCGACCTCCTGTCGCTATCGAGGGAATTTTTGTTTATGCTCTGACTTGTGTATGCCATCCTTGGCAAAATCTTTATCCGTCTTAACTTGCAAATATAGTGCTTTTTGCATAGAATGGGCTTGTGGAGCCGCTGCAGCGAGGCAGGGACTTTGCGAATCTTGAAAAAACTTGTAAAGTGTTATTATGGAAAACAGCGAATCAACATTCATTCAGTGGAACCCAAAGTTTGAGACAGGAATCCCGACCGTAGACGCCCAGCACAGAAAACTCGTCGCTTTGTGCAACAACCTGCGCTCGGCGATAATGAAAAGCAGCTCTGCCCAGGGGCTAAAGTGGGAAGACAGCCTGGCCTCCGCCCTGAGGGAATGCACCGACTATGTGCAGACCCACTTCCACGACGAAGAAGTCTTGATGCAGGCGGCAAGATACAAGGGGTACGAAAGGCACAAAAAGGAACACGAGGCCTTTACCCGCAAAGTTCTTGAGACTGCCCAAGGCTTTTCCTCTTCGTCGGTAAAATCTGCCCTGCAGTTCGTAAACTTCTTATACGAATGGATTCTTTCCCACATAGCCCACGAAGACCTGCTCTTTGCAAAGCCGGTCATGGACTACTACAAGGCAAACATAGAGCGTTACCCCAAGCCGCCTAAGGAATTCCGCGTTTTCTGAAGTTCAGCAGAATCTTTCTTGAAAGCATCCTAGCCCCGATTGTAAGGGCGCGAAGCGTCCGCCGAATGGCGGATGGAACCCTGAAAAGCGGGTTAGGGGAGAAAGGTGCTCCAGAGAATATCGAAAAAGCTGACCTTTTTGTGCTTCTCTTCAAAAAAATTAAAAAAAATCCTTGCCGATTGAAAATATTTTTATTACATTATAAATGTTCGTTATCGGACGGATTAAAATGTTAAATATAGCCGGTTTTCCGGTTTTTTATAGGAGTAACTACAAAAATGGCTAAACAGTTGATTTACAATGAAGATGCCCGCAAAAAGATGTTGAGCGGCGTGGAGCAGATTGCCCGCGCTGTTAAGGTTACGCTTGGTCCCTGTGGCCGCCTTGTCATGCTTGACAAGAAGTATGGTGCCCCGACTATTACTAAGGACGGCGTTTCTGTTGCCAAGGAAGTTGAGCTCAAGGATCCTTTTGAAAACATGGGAGCACAGCTTGTAAAAGAAGTTGCTTCAAAGACAAACGATGTTGCCGGTGACGGAACTACTACTGCCACTGTTCTGGCTTATGCTATTGTCCGCGAAGGTCTTAAGGCTGTTTCCGCAGGCATGACTCCGATTGAAATCAAGCGCGGAATCGACAAGGCTGTTGCCCTGGCTACTGCTGAAATCAAAAAGAACTCACGCGCCGTGAAGGGTAATGACGATATCACTCATGTTGCAACAATTTCTGCAAACAACGACCCTGAAATCGGTAAGATTCTTGCCGAGGCTATCGAAAAGGTAGGAAAGGACGGCGTTATCACTGTTGAAGAGTCCAAGAACATGGACACAACTGTAAAGACTGTGGAAGGCATGCAGTTTGACCGCGGCTATGTTTCTTCTTACTTTATCACCGACCGCGAGCGCATGGAAGTGAATTACAACGATGCTTACGTGCTGATTTATGACAAGAAGATTTCTACAATGAAGGATATCCTTCCGTTGCTGGAGAAAGTCGCACAGTCCGGCCACCCACTGGTCATCATCTGCGAAGACATGGACGGTGAGGCTCTTGCTACTCTGGTGGTGAACTCAATCCGTGGTACTCTCAAGTGCTGCGCTGTCAAGGCTCCTGGATTCGGTGACCGCAGAAAGGAAATGCTGCAGGATATCGCTATCCTGACTGGCGGAAAGGTAATCACTGAGGATCTGGGTCTTAAGCTTGAGGCTACAGAGATTGCTGATCTTGGTCAGGCCAAGAGTGTGAAGATTGACAAGGACAACACCACTATCGTTGACGGTGCCGGTTCAAAGAAGGCTATCGCCGACCGCGTTGCTGAAATCAAGAACCAGATTGAAAAGTCTACTTCCGACTACGACAAGGAAAAGCTCAAGGAGCGCCTTGCAAAGCTTTCCGGTGGTGTTGCTGTAATCAATATCGGTGCCATCACAGAGACCGAGATGAAGGAAAAGAAGTTCCGTGTTGAGGATACTCTTGCCGCAACCCGCGCTGCATTGGAAGAAGGTATTGTTTCTGGTGGTGGACTTGCTTTGATCCAGGCTGCAAAGGTTCTTGATGCTGATGCTGCTGACCTGCACGGCGACGAGAAGGTCGGTTTCCAGATTGTAAAGCGTGCTCTTGAGGAGCCAATCCGCCAGATTGCCGACAATGCCGGTGTTGACGGAGCTGTTGTTGCTGACCGCGCCAAGAACGAAAAGAAGGGTATCGGCTACAATGCAGCAAGCGGTGAGTGGGTGAACATGATGGATTCAGGTATCATCGACCCGGCCAAGGTTACACGCTGCGCTCTGCAGAATGCGGCTAGTGTTGCCGGTATGCTGCTCACAACCGAATGCGCAATCACTGATATTCCGGAGCCTCCGGCACCAGCTGCGGCTCCTAACCCGGACATGGGCGGAATGTATTGATAATTGCTGAGCCTGCATTTTGAATGATACGGTTGGAAGTACTGCTTCCGGCCGTTTGTTCTGTGGCAGAATAATAAACCCCGGCTGTGCATGTCTTTAAAAGACGGCGCTTACCGGGGATTTTTTTGTTTAAAGGCCGCTCACGTCTACGCCCGATTGGAACGGCTGCCCGGAAGGGCAGTTGCAGAGCCTGGCGCAAGACAGGCGGCGCAATGGAGGGGCAGGGACCCCGGAACCGTGGAAAGCGGGTACTGGGGTGGCCATTTCTGTTACCGGACGGAACATGCTGTTTTCCATGCCGCTCCGTCCAGAAATTCAGTATTGCAGATAATTACTTTGCAACCACGTTCACAAGCTTGTCGGGCACGACAACCACTTTTACCACGGACTTTCCTTCCAGGAACTTCTTTGCGCCTTCGGTTTCCAGGGCGGTTTTCTGCAGGGTGTCCTTGTCGGTTCCTACGGCGGCTTCGAACTTGTCGCGGAGCTTTCCGTTTATCATCACGACTATGGTCTTTGTGTCTTCCCTGCAGTAGTCTTCGCTGAATGTCGGCCAGCTTTCGTAGGCGATTGTGTTTGTGTAGCCCAGCTTCTGCCACAACTCTTCGCCCAGGTGCGGTGCGTAGACTGAAAGCATCTTTACGAATCCTTCCCAGATTGTGCGCGGGAGGGACTCACACTTGGCGGCCTCGTTCACGAAAATCATCATCTGGCTGATTGCAGTGTTGAAGTCCAGGGTGGAGGTATCCTTTGTGACTTTTGCCACAGTCTTTGCGTAGGTCTTGCGCAGGGAGACAAGTGCCTTGTCTTCG
>CAMNHD010000234.1 GCA_946538875.1 uncultured Treponema sp. | reverse complement strand
AAACCGACACCTCTTCCCAAACCGACACCGCTCCCCAAACCGACACCGCTCCCAAAACCGACGCCGCTCCCAAAACCGACACCACTCAGCAAACTGACGCTGCTCCCCAAACCGACACCGCTCCCCAAACCGGCACCTCTTTGCAAACTGACACCACTCAGCAAACTGACACCGCTCCCCAAACCGACACCGCACCACAAACCGACGCCGCTCCCAAAACCGCCTCCAGCTTCCCTGACAGCCCCAACTACCACACGCTTGCCGTAACATCCCTCCACAAATCATTCGGCCGCAAGCAAGTAGTAAAAGGCATAGAATTCTCCATGCACACAGGCGAAGTCGTAGGACTCTTAGGCCCCAACGGAGCCGGAAAGACAACATCATTCTACATGATAGTCGGTTTCTACCGCCCCACCAGCGGGGAAATACTCCTGGACAACCAGCGCATCACAGGCCTCCCCATGTACAAGCGTGCACAGCTCGGAATCTCCTACCTGCCCCAGGAACCCTCAGTCTTCCGCAAACTCACCGTGGAAGAAAACATCTGGTCCATCCTTGAAACAAGGCGCGACCTTTCCAAAGCGCAGAAAAAACAGCAGCTCGAAGAATTAATAGAAGAATTCGCAATCGGAAGAATCCGCAAACAGCAGGCCTACACACTTTCAGGAGGAGAACGCCGCCGCACAGAAATCGCCCGTTCACTCGCCATAGAGCCAAAGTTCCTGCTCCTTGACGAACCCTTTGCCGGAATCGACCCCATCGCCGTGGCAGACATCAAAGGAATCATCCGCCTCCTGTCCCAAAAAGGCATCGGAGTCCTCATCACCGACCACAACGTCCGCGACACCTTGGAAATCACCGACCGCGCACTCATCATCTCCACCGGGCAAGTCATCGTCTCAGGCGGCAAAGAAGAAATCCTAAAATCCCCCGAAGCCCGCGAAATCTACCTGGGAAAAGATTTTTCAATGTGATTTTTTCCGGAGCACACTGCACCGCTTCCCCGTCTTCCGTGGTTCCGGCTGTCCGCCTCCATTGCCGTCCATAAAAAAAAAGGCAAGCCCTCAGGCTTACCTTTGTCATTTTGCCGAGAAATGAATTTTTGCAAAAGGGTCAAGGCCGGCAACCTGCCTTCCGGCAGGCCACTACACCCGGGGCTAAGTTTCTTTAAAAACACCGCCGAGTGCAGTTTCCCGGCAAAACCTTAATACTGATCCCTAAAGGCATCCAGCACGCTCAGTCCCCTGTGGTTCAAGTCAAAGAGAGCCTGGTTTTCCCAAGTGCTGCCAAAGGAGTTGGAGGCAACCCATTCGCCGCCCCAGTAGAAGAGGCCGTCACCACCAGAAGCCTTTACGATTTTAAAGAGGGCAGAGACAACCGCCTTTTGGTTAGCCTCGCTGGCCGCAACAATTTTGGTGCCGTTGTATTTGCCTGTGGCAATGCCGTAGCTTCCCGCAATGCAGCTTAAGTTGTTGTAGGCAGAAGAAAGGCCTGTGTTCCTTGCGTCGTTGTAATACCAGATTGTGTTGCTCACATTGTCGTTGGCATACTGGTCAACCGTCCAGGGGAAACTTGTTTCCGCCACAACCACCCGCTTGCCCTTGGCCTTGTAGGTCTTGATTACGCTGGCAAGGTCATTGGCAGTCTTGTTGCTTTCAAAGTAGGGATAGTAGGAAAGCCCCAGCACGTCAAAGTCCAGGTTGCCGATGTAACGGTAGGCGTTGCTTATGGCATTTGCATAGCCGCCGTTTGCCAGGTGCAGCATGATGCTTATGTTCCTGTTGTAGGAGCGCACCGCAGAGATGCAGGCCTTCATCACAGTCTGGAAGTTGGAAGTGGAGATTCCGCACCAAAGGTCCGTTCCTGTGTACCAGCTGGAAGAAATCATTATGCCTGAGTTAATCTCGTTGCCAATCTGAATCATGTCGGGAAGACCGCCGCCGTAATTCTGCATGTTACTGAGACAGTCAGTGGTAAAAGCCGCCGCCCTGGAAGCCAGATCATTTATCCCTGAACAGTTGTCCCAAGCCTTTGGCCGCAGCTGGTAGCCCGGGTCAGCCCATGTGTCGGAATAGTGCAGGTCAAGGAGAACTTTCATTCCCAAAGCCTTTGCCCTCTTGCTTATGGCAACAGCCTTCCAGATGTCGCTCCAGCCGTAGTTTGTCATTGGCACATAGTTTGCATAGCTTGGGTCATTCCAAACACGAAGCCGGATCCAGTTCACGCCATGGTCCTTGAGAATCTGCAGCATGTCCTTGGAAGAATTGCTGCCCTTCTCGTAATATTTTGTTCCGTCTTCTTCTATTGAATAAAGGGCGCTTACATCCACTCCCCTCATAAAACCGGAGTCATAGCTTTGCGAAGAAGAGCCGCCCACTTTTGTAAGGAACCACTTCTGGCAGGCACCGCCCCAGTAGTTCCACTGAACCACGTTGCCCCCGGCGCTCTTGCTCCATTCATAATCGTCAAGACAGCTTTTGTCGCCGCTCATGCGGGTAAGAATTGCATAAGAACCGTCGGACTGTTTTACAAACTTAAAGTGCTGGTTTATTCCCCCGCCGTATTCGTAGGTCGCAATGTTGGTTCCGTCGGCAGTTCCCCGTGCCCAGACATCCAATGCCTGTTTGCCGCCGGAACACACAGTCTTTATGGCATAGTAACCGTTGCCCACAGAAACAAGACTGAACTGCTGGGAAGCATAGCCGTTGTAAGTCCACTGCTGGATGTTTGTGCCGTTTGCAGTAGCACCGCCGTCTACATCCAGATACAAGCCCGAATAGGCATTTTTAATGTAGTAGTTGCCGGAAAGCGACGTGTCATAAGAAGCCGCCGCCCTCTGAGCAAGGGATTGTGAATCCACATCGCTTACTTCCACATCAAAGCCCGAACACCCGGCAAAGATTGCAGCCGCCGTCAGCACCAATGCCGCCGACACAAATGCCCTCAACTTTTTCATCTCAGTCCTCCTGTTTCTTCTTACGTGTAATCAACTCGTGTTGATTATCTCTAACAAATATTATCCTATTGAAACTTGGATTTGTCAAATTTATTTTTTTCAAAAAAAATTGCCTCTAAGTTTCATAAAACCGATTCACTTAGCCCCGGGTGTAGTGGCCGCCGCAGGCGGTTGCAGGCTGTCGGTTGTCGGGCAAAGCAACTGCCGTAAAAGTGGAAAATTTTCTGCGGCAGAGAAAGGCGGCTTTTTGCGCACAGTCTGCAATGGAGGGAGCTTTGCGACCGGAACCACGGAAGACGGGGAATGCAAAGGGATGATTCCCCGGTTGGAGCAGAAAAATTTATGTGGAAAAAGCAGGCGGCTCCATAAAAGTGGGCGTAGGTGGATTTGATATTTGCAAAAGAAAAGCGGCAGCCTGTCCGTTCAGTCACCCTCAACAACAGTCATGTTCTCGTAGTCAAAGGTAAAGCGGGGGCTTTTCTGCCTTGTCTCCAGGTCAAAGTACATAAAGCTGTGGGTACCGTACATCATGTAGATTTTGCTGCCCCGCAGCCAGGTGTTTTCCGTTGCATAGATGTCAATCTCGTCACTGATTATGGAAGTTTCGTAAGTGTCAACATCAACTTGGCATATCCACTGGCTGAAACTGTCTCCCATCCTTGTAAACAGCACGCAGTAAAGCTTGTCTTTGTAAAAATGCGCATAAGGAATGAGATACAGTTTTCCCTCAGGAGGCAGCGGCATATCGAATTCCTTTATGATTTGTTTGGTAGAGGTATCCAATGTTATAAGTGTAAATGTAGTATCAAGAAAATCAGAAGAGCTTATATAGGCTATACCATTTTTTACAGCAAGCAAATTGTAATCTGTAAAATTACGG
>CAMNHD010000233.1 GCA_946538875.1 uncultured Treponema sp. | reverse complement strand
TCTTCAGAATTTATCCTCACCCCTGACTACTGGACTAGTCTCTTTGATTCAAGTATACTGAACAACATGCTAAGTGTGATTACGATTATCTGTATGCTGCTGGAAGTCGGCTTCCCGGCATTTATGCTTATGATTTCCTATCCGTTCAGCCACAGACTGGCACTTTTCTGGTCAAATTACATAACCAGGCACTGTGCGCGTGTGGTCTTTGCGATTCTGCGTTACTACCGCGGCTTTAAGTTCATGGGCGACCGTGAAAGCAAGGCTCAGCTGCCCGGTCAGTTCCTTGTGATTTCCAACCACCAGAGTCTTATGGACATTGTTGTTTACTTTTTGTTTTTTATGGAGCACGAGGTGCGTTTTGTTGCAAAGGATGCGCTTAATTCCGTGCCGATGGTGGGCAAGATGCTCCGCACTCAGGGCCACTGCATGATTCCGCGCAAGGGCAGCACTTCCGTTGCAATGAAGTGTCTTGAGCAGTTTGGTGGCAGGGTTATGGAACAGGGGCAGATTCCCGTGATTTTCCCTGAGGGTACACGCAGCCGCACTGGTAATCTTGGAAAATTTTACAGTGCCGGTTTCAGACGGCTTCTGCAGACTGCGAATCTTCCTGTTGCGGTCTGTGCCCTTGACGGTGGATGGAAGCTGTCCAAGATTGGCGATCTTATGCGCAATCTTAAGCGCGGGGAATACAGGGTGAAGGTGCTCAAGGTGTTCCCGGCCCCGCAGTCCAAGGAAGATCAGAAGCTTGTGCTGGAGGAGGGGGCTGCCCTGATTCAGGCTCAGCTGGATGAGTGGCGGAGTACTTGACAAGCGTTCTTGTTTTTGTGTATTATCTTAGGACAGCCTCTAGGACTTAGGTTCATAGAGATGCCCATAACACTGATTTTTAGATATGGAGGAAGGTCATGGCTGGAGCCAGTAAAAACTCTCGTACAACAGTTGCAACTCAGAAGTTCATTTGTCCGGATTGTGGTGGTGAAATTATCATGAAGACCATGTTCGAAAACGGCAGACTCAAGAACCTTGCTGAGTGCCAGAAGTGCAAGCGGACCGAGCGTCGCCCTAAGGATTTTAAATAATCCTTGGAACTTATACGGGTAAATCTTTTTTTTAGCGTAAAACCTTAAAAAGGAAGTATCGTAGAATTTGGGAAGGCTTCCGGAATGTTGCCTGTCCTGGTTTCAGGGCGTCGTGGATTAAAGGAAGTCTTTTTGCTTTTAAATAAATGCTTGCGTTTAGACGGAAGAAATCATCATGCTGTTTGGCTGTTGTGGGTTTTTCTTCTTAAAATACAAGAATTTATTTACTTGACTAATTATTTTTAATACTATAAACTGCTACACACAGTAATTGTTTGGGGGTAATCCTTTGTCAGTAAAGAAAACATCTGCCGAAAAGAAGCATGCACAGAGTGAAGTTCGCCGTCTGCGCAACAAGAAAGTAAAGTCTCAGTGCCACACCAGCGCAAAGAAGTTTGTTGCTGCTGTCCAGAAGAAGGATAAGGACGTTGCACAGAAGGCTTTGGTTGACCTGCAGTCAGAATTGGACAATGCAGTCCGCAAGGGTGTTCTGCATCCGAATAATGCATCTCGCAAGAAGAGCCGCATGTTCAAGTTGTTCAACACTACTTTTGCTGTTGCAAAATAAGTCTTTGAACTGTCTTTATTCACTGTGAATATATAAGAGGGGTGCTTGTATCTGAGCATCCTTTTTATATGAGTTTTTGCCAGGTAAAGGAGTAACAATATGTCTGCCGGAAAAATTACTAAATACGATTTAGTTGAATCAGTTTATCAGAATACAAAGTGTGAGAAACGTGATGTCCAGGCTGTTGTTGAAAGTTTACTCAATGAACTCAAGGAATCACTGAAGGAAGGCAATACTATTGAACTGCGCGGTTTTGGTACCTTTGAACCACGTCTGCGCAAGGGCCGCGCAAAGGCCCGTAATCCTAAGACCGGTGAGCAGCTCTCTGTTGCGCCTCACTATGTGGTGGCTTTCCGTTCTGGTCAGGAACTCAAGAAGGCTGTCTGGTCTCTCCCTGTTGATGGTAAAGATTCCGGCAAGTAATTGTCTTTTTGTGCGAATCTTCTATTAACTGTTTTCTCTTCTCTTTTATTTTTTTTAAGTCATCCTAATTTTCTCTTTGTAAATGGCCTTGGTTTTCTGGGTTTTTTCTGTCTTGCCCCTGTTTTTGTGATAGTCAGATGTAATACCCTGCGCAGCCTTTGGCTGTGGGGTGCCTTGTATGGCTTTTTGTCATACGGGCTTTTTTTCTCCTGGCTTATTTCCTACAGTATTATAGCGTACCTTTTGGCCTTGCCTGTCATGGCTCTGATGATGGCTTTTGTTTTCTGGGCGATGGGTGTGGTTTCGCGGCTTTGCTGTGGCTTTGAGTTTTTTTCCATGGCTTTTGTCTGGTGTGTCTACGAATATTGCAAGACTCTGGGATTTGTGGGGCTAAGTTATGGAGTCCTGGGGTATTCCCAGTGGACTAATCTTTACCTTATGCAGTCAGCGGCTGTGGGGGGCGTGTGGATTCCTTCGCTCTGCTGTGCTCTTGTGGCGGCGGGGCTTGCTGATTTTTCTGTGCAGACTTGGCTTGGGGGTGGGGCAGTCTCTCTGGGGAAGCGTGGGCTTTTTGGTGCCGGCGGGGCAGGTTGGGCAAACCGTGGAGTCCCTGGCATTACAAGAATCTTTTTTGCCAAGCTTCTGCCACTTTGTCTCACCGTGTTTTTTGTGTTAAGTCTCGAACTCTGGGGCGCTATCCGATGCCATGCCGTGAGCACTTACCAAAGCGGCTCAACGACACCGCAGACCTTCCCCCTTGTGCTGGTGCAGAACAACACCGACTCAACAAAATACGGAATCGACGTCTACAAGCGCGACGTTGCCACATTGGTAAGGCTTACTGAAGATGCCCTCCGCCAGCATCCCGACACACAGATGGTAGTCTGGCCGGAGACCGCAGTAGTACCACCGATAACACAATACTTCAGTTCCAGCTCAGACCCGGACCGCCACAAAATGGTGCTTGGCCTGTTGGATTACCTGGAGCGCACAGACAGCGCCTTTGTCATAGGAAACCAGTATTCAATCCAAGGCAGGGATAAGGAAACAGAAGACTACAATTCCGCCCTGGTATTCGATACAAGACAAAACAACGTTATTCCCCCAAGACCCATACACTACGCCAAGCAGCATCTTGTGCCTTTCACGGAGTACTTTCCATACAAAATACCCTTTGTCTATGACCTGCTTCAGAGAGAGCACGGCCTGTGGACCCCGGGGAAAAATCCCCTTGTAATAAACTGCCGTGGAATGGATTTTTCATGTCCCATCTGCTTTGAAGATACCTTTGGAAATGACTGCCGCCGTTTTGTGCTTGCAGGAGCAAAATGCCTTGTGAACATAAGCAACGATTCCTGGTCAAACAGTATGGCCTGTCAGCACCAGCACCTTTCCATGGCAGTGTTCCGCGCAGTGGAAAACAACGTCCCCATGGTGCGCAGTTGTGCAAGCGGAGTGACATGTTCAGTGGATCAGATAGGCCGTATAAGCTCGGCGGTTCCGGAATTCCAGAAAGAATGGCTTTATACCAAGCTGATTCTGGACGGAAAGGAGGGCAGTACACTCTACACACGGTATGGAGACTACATACCTCGCATCCAGGCAGTGCTCCTCTGCCTGATTCTGGCATTCAAAACAGTCAGGAATTTTTTAGAAAAGAGAAAGCCGGTAAGACACCGGTGCAGGAAATAGAGGCAGAGAGGGCTGTGCCTACAGGGCCTGCAGAGACCTCAAAGCCCCCGCCGGCACAAGATCCGCCTTGATTAGTAAAAGCGTTTATTCCAGGTTTGAAC
>CAMNHD010000232.1 GCA_946538875.1 uncultured Treponema sp. | reverse complement strand
AAGCGGAACAGTAGTCCTGGCACCAACGGAAACAGTTTTTTCCTTTTCACCAAGCACACCCGCCTGCCCCGCAAGTTTCTGAACTTCATCCTCCGACTGAACAGTTCCTGTCTTTTCCAAACCTGGATACAGAGCAAGAGAAATCTTGACCGAATGATCCACTCCGTCAATATTACTGATCGTCACACCAGCCTCGCCCTTGTCCCCCACACGAAGTTTTCTTGGCAAAGCAGGACGCACAGACACAGGATTTGAAACATCCATCTGACTTTCCGTGATTGCAAAAGTATCTTTGGTGACACCCACCGCAGTAATTCTGTAGGCAGTAAGCGAATCAGGCAGAGTGAATGTATACGAGACATCACCGTTGGCGTCAGTCACCAGAGCCGGCACAAACACCGCAGTAGGATCAAAGTTTTTCCGCTCATTCAGCTTAGTGTCAGAGTCACCGCCAACCAGATTATTCGTGGTATAAGTTACCGGGTCCATCAGAATCGCTCTTGAGTCACCACCCGTCACACACACCGGAAAGTTGTTCACATCATAGAAGAACTTAACCGGATCTGGTACATGATAATTGATAAGATCCAGCACACCACGGTCAACCGCCATCAAAGTGATTTCCGCACCGGCAATAGGTTTTCCCGCATGGTCACTGGCATGGAGAGTGACAGTAGCCTTTTCACCAGGCCTGTACAAAGCCTTGTTACAGTCAATGTCAATATCAAAGCGCCTTGTGGCAGTATCCACAAACATCGCCACCACACCAAAATATCCCTTTGGTTTTCCCAAATCCTTCTGATTATAGTCGCTGACCGGGGGCGAGGTTCTGGTAGAATATGAAGACACCGACACATACATGACCGGCACATAGGAATCCATGATATCAAATTCCAACACCGAACTTGGAGTGTTTATAGTGCGGACTTCCTGGCTCAAAATTCCTTCACGTTCCACAGTAATCATATATGTTCCGGAAGGAAGAGGACTCTGCATAAGGATTTTCGCCTTGTCCCCGATATTGTACTTCTCCTTGTCAGCAATGAGTGAGATTTCCTCAGCGGAATCATGGTTCCACCAATACCAGTCGCTGCTGGTTACATAGAAACTACGCTCGGTAATCACTTCCGCACCGTTCACATCCGTAGAGGAAAGCCTCAGAATATATTCACCGCCCTTGGAAGGAGTAGCAGAAATCTCCGTCAGAGAACTTGAGCCGGAAAGTTCCACAGTCTTGTCAGACTCAGTTACGTTCGACTTTTCCCATCTTGAGCTAAGCTGTCCGTTCCAGGAAACCTGCTGCACCTGGTTCCACTCTTCGCGGATAAGCTCCACACGCAGTTTGGCCGCAGCCCCGCGCGGAAGCAAAGATTTTGCAGGAGCCTCTCCGTCAGGAGTGAGACACACATAGTCAAACTTCAAGGTTTTCCCCTTTTCCGGGAAGCCCTGAACATTCTTTGCAGGAGAAAGACCTATGTAATACTTTGCCGGATGCACAAGCGCACTTGCAGTGGAAGAGACCGCCTGTCCCGCAGAATCAACCACCTGAGTCTCAAGGCGGTAAGTGTAAGCCATACCCTTGAGTTTTTCATCACCAGTTTTCTGACTTATGCTTATTTTTCCATCCGCAGACAAATTACCGCTTGAAGTTCCCAGTGTAGTGCGACCGTCATATCCACGGGAAGGCCCAAAGCGCATCTCCTCCCAACGGCTTCCTTGAGGTTTAAAGCCAGTGGCTTCCCTGCTCCAGTAAGCCGTGTAGCGACAGTCATTCATCGCCCCGCCGCCAAGATACTGGGCAGCCACATCCACTGAAACAGTATCCCCGCTGTAGTAATCAATGCCAGGCACAGAACTGTTCAGTTCAAAGCGGAGTCTTTCAAAGAACTGCACCTGTATATAACACGTTTCAGATTTGTCTTCACTACCGTTTCTGGAATACCGCAACCTGTAAGTACCAGGCTCAATGTCATCCGGGAGTTTGAATTGTTCCCAGAAAGTACCATTGGCACTTAGATAGTCGGAATCAGACCAGTACACCTTTGGATTCCAGTTTGCGTCTTCAAGTCTAATGGAATACGTTCCGGTGTACGGGGAATACTTACCAGCCTTCAAATCACGGTCAATACCACGCATTGTGACCGTTTCGCCAGGCTTGTACAATCCACGGTCAGTAAACATAAAGATTTTTTCATGGGACCTGGTTGCATACTTTGGGCTCTCCCAGTCAGGGATAGAAAATCTCCACATATCGTGCGAATCAGGCTGATAAACCACATAGTCATCATCAGTCCTCGCTTCAACCGCAAAAGAGTTCCATCCCATCTTGGAAACAGCATCTTTTTCAAGTTCAAGCACAGCCAATCCATTCTGGTCAGTCACAGCAGAACCTATGTACCACTTACGCTCCTCGTCAACAGGAAGCTCACTATAATAGATAAAAGCTTTTACACTTGCCCCGGCCACAGGCTTTCCACTCTTAAGACTTGAAACAAGCACAGCCGCCCTATTATAGCCCCAACGCACCGTAAGCCCCAAGTCAGTCACAAGAATCTTCTGCCAGTGCACAGACTTTTCCTCGCGCGTCTTTACAGTATCAGTTTTCCAGTCCCGGTAACGGTATTCATAAAAAGCCTCCGACAAAAATTCGGCAGTACCGTGGTACTCACCGGATGCAGTCTTGTCCAGGACCGGACTAAGATCCACAGTCTTTATTATCTTCCTGTTCTTTGGATAACCTTCATCAAGGCTTGTCTCAACAGGCTTGGATTCAGAAGTAATTTCACCGGTCCCTGAATTATTCTTCCTAATTTTATAGTTGGAACCCTTGAGCAGATTCTGGAACTGAAAAGCAAACTTTGGAGCGTACTGAGCCTCAAGAATCCTAAAGTTATAATCCTTAAAGCTTATAAAACTGGCAGCCCTTGGAACCTTCACATTGTCCACACGCGGAGACTCAAGCAGCAATTTCCTTCCATATAAATCAGTAAGTCCGCCCTTGAATGTAATCTGGTATTCAGACTCATAGTCAACAGGCAGCGAATGTATAATAATTGATGAACCGTGTACAGCAACATTCCTTTCAGTAATCACAGTGTCAAAGTTCACAGAAAATGCCTTGGCCACCTCAGCCTCAGAACCTTCCTTAATCTGAGAATTAAAAGTATACACAACAGGATTGGTATACTGGTCCTTGTAAAAATAAGGCTCAGAATCAAAAGACTTAAGCGCAAAAGGCTTTATCGTTTCAACAGAAATCACCTGATCCTCAGAAGTCCTGCAGCCATCTGCAACCGCGCTCGAACCGGCAGGCAGTTTAATCCGCAGCACCGAATTTTCCTTAGGCTCACGGTCCAGCGAAAGCCTCAGCATATTGACATCCCCGTAAGCAGCCGAATGAGTTTCAAAACCCGCCTTGTACTGGATTTCAGAAGTCTCGGAAGAATCCTCATTTTCCTCTGTCACCACAAGAGCATTCTTCAACTGGGCAAACTCAAAGGGACTGTTAAAAATCACCGCCAAGTCCCTGGCATAAGAAGTCGGCACATTGTGCTGGTCAACATAAGTTCCCTTCTGCACCGCATCATAACCGGCTACCACAGACTCCATCCTGACTTCTTCAGTGTGGAATACAAATTCAGTCTGCCCAGAGATAGTCTTGCCGCTGGCAGAAACAGCATCAGGATTAATCCTTACAGTATAGTTTTTCTGGGGAATCATTTCTGTCTCGCTTTCAAACGAAAGAAGACTTGTACCATACCAGCGGAACGTTCCCTTCAGTTCAGGCTCAATGCTGACAATATCGCACCTGTCCGACTTTGCCCCAAGTTTCTGGAGCGTAACGACATGCTCTGAAAACTGAATCT
>CAMNHD010000231.1 GCA_946538875.1 uncultured Treponema sp. | reverse complement strand
TTACGAGTCCGCCCCATTTGTTGTCGCGGAAGCTGAGGATTGCAAAGCCCACCATGTTTGCGGAACAGCCTGCAACCGCAGCTCCACCGGCAAGTCCTACCAGGCCCAATGCTATGCAGATTGCGGCTGAGGAAATGGGAAGTGTGAGTACGATTCCGACTATGACTGAAACGATTATGCCCATGACAAACGGGTGCAGATTTGTTGCCCACATAATCAGGTTCCCGATTGATGATGCCCCTAGGCCTATCCACTTTGCGGTAAGAACTGCAAGGAGAGCCCCGCTGAGCAGGGTGACAAGCGGTGTCACGAGAATGTCGACTTTTGTTTTTTTGCTTACGAGAGTTCCCAGTTCACATGCGATGATTGCTATTACCAGTACTGCAAGTGGTCCACCTGCTCCGCCAAGAGTGTTGCTTGCGGAACCTACTGCCGCCAGTGAAAAAAGCACCAGTGCGGGGGCCTTGAGCGCGTAACCGATTGCCACAGCCATTGCGGCTCCCACAACACGCCCGTCAGATGCAAAGTTTCCGGCGTCAACAAAGAACTGGAATGCAGGGTTGCTTCCAAGGCGCAGAAGAAGCTGGCCTAATGTCTTTACGATTGTTCCCACCAGAAGTGAGGCAAACAGTCCCTGAGCCATACCGCCCAGCGCATCAATCAAATACCTTTTTACGTATTTGTTCATAGTTCCTCCGTGGCATTTCAATATGCGGGTGCATCTACCTTGTGCAGTGTCCGGGCATTGAACTGCCTCTTACGAGTAATGAGTTGATTTACTTGGTGATGTGCTTGGGGTATCCGTAGTCCCTGCAGGCAGCCGTCTTGGTCTACCGCGTTCATCCAAAATTATGCGTAATATAGCAGATTGTTTTTTTTTGTGCAAGGGTCGACTTTTGTTTTGCATGGAAATCACAACCGCACGCACATACTACGCTTGTGTGCATCGGGCGAGGCAGCCACTTTGTGTCTGCATTTTGTCAAAATTGTTTTTACCTGGGATAAAACACTTTTGCCAGATCCATTCTGCCCGTGAGCCTGAGTGCCTCCAGTACCAGCGGCCTGTTGCCCGGATGATTGTACTGAAGCAGTGCCCGCTGCATACGTCTCTCATGTGCACCGCGCGCAACATATACCCGCTCCAGGTGACCGTCGTCAGTGTATTCATGCGGGTTAAAACCTGTCCAGTACATGCATGTGGCAAGACTTCCCGGTGTAGGATAAAAATCCTGCACCTGGTCAGGAACAAAGCCCGTCTTTTTTAGATACAGCGCCACTTCCACAGCCTCGTTCAAACCAGCCCCCGGATGTCCTGCAATATAATAGGGCACAAGATACTGTTTTTTCCCCAGCTCCCGGTTGATTTTCTGATACTCGGCACTAAAGCGCTCATACAGCCCGTGACAGCTCTTGCGCATAAGACGAAGCACGGAGTCGCTCACATGCTCAGGCGCAACCTTGAGCTGACCGGAAATATGATGTTCACAAAGCTCCCTGAAAAAAGTTTTGTCCTTGTCCATCATCAGATAGTCAAAGCGTATACCCGAGCGGATAAACACCTTCTTGACTCCCGGAAGGCTCCGCATCTTTCGCAGAAGCTCCACATATTCAGTATGGTCGACACACACGTTGGGGCATGGATCGGTTCCCATGCAGTCCTTGTTTTTGCATGCCCCGCGTTTTTCCTGATAAGGGCAGGCATCCTTGCGGAAGTTCGCCGTAGGACCGCCCACATCGTGAATGTACCCCTTGAAGTCAGGGTCAGATGTCATGACTCTTGCCTCCTCCAAAAGGCTTTCATGGCTCCGCGACTGAATGCGTCTTCCCTGATGGAATGTTATTGCACAGAAACTGCATGCCCCAAAGCAACCCCGGCAGCTGGTCAGGCTGAACTTGACTTCGCTCAGGGCAGGGATTCCTGTCTTACCGTTTTCAGCAGGAACATCGTACATGGGGTGCCACCTTCGAGTAAAAGGCAGACCGTAGACCGCATCGAATTCAGCAGTGGTCAAAGGCAGGGCAGCCTTTTCCTGCACCACAAAGCGGCTTTCCGCAGGTTCAATCAAAACACGGCCGTTTATTGCATCAGTATTCTGTTCCTGAACAATATAACTCCGCGCAAAAAGTTCCTTGCTCTGGGGAGTATTGTTCTTTATGTCCCCGAATGCCGGAAGCATAAGCGCCATGTCTTCAGGAACACCGGCACCAATAACAGGCATGCGGTTCAACTTGCGCCCGCCCGCATTGGACTTAGTGGCACTGGCTTCCGGGACAGCCCGGGCAGTACCGTTGCGGTAAGCCTCTTCATATTCAGGGAGCGCCTTGACATAAGGAGGCAGTTCCTCTTCCCTGCCTGTGAACCAGCAAGTACCCCGAACCCCGCGGATCTGGCGGGCAGGAACTCCCTGCGCAAGCAGGTCCGCCACTTCTATAATCGAATGTTCCCCCATCCCGTAAAGCAGAAGGTCAGCCTTGCTGTCCAAAAGAAGGGAATGCTTTACCGTATTGCTCCAGTAATCATAGTGTGTGGTTCTCCTGAGACTCGCCTCGATTCCGCCGATAATCACATTCACGCCCTTGTATGCCTCACGGATTTTCGCGACATAGGCAATAGTCGCCCTGTCAGGACGGTGACCTGCAACCCCGCCGTGGGCATATTCATCCTGGGAACGCGGCTTGTTGTTCGCAGTGTAATTGCTCACCATCGAATCCATCGCGCCCGCACTCACAAAAAAGCCCAGACGCGGACGGCCAAAGCGCATAAAGTCCTCTGTGGAGTGCCAGTCAGGCTGCGGCAAAAGCGCCACAGTGTAACCATGTGATTCAAGCAGACGGCCAAGCAGTGCAGACGCAAACGAAGCATGGTCCACATAGCCGTCGCCGCTCACAAAAACAAAATCCACTTGTGAGATTCCGCGCTGAGACAAATCATTTTTTGTTACGGGTAAAAAATCAGAGTGCATGCGTCAATTCTAACGCTTAAAAATTAATTTTGCTAGTACAGAAATAGCTTCCGGACACAGTCACGTCCGGCTCCCGCTGCTGACGGTGGTGGAATTCAGCCCACTACACGCCATGCAGGCTTTTCCGGCTCTTATTCCACAGATTCCTCATCCGCAGAATCCTCTGCTTCGGATTCATCGTCCAGATAATCATCCGCATCAGAATAGTCGTCATATTCAGCTTCGTCCCAGGCACTGTCATCAGAATAAGACGAATAGTCCACCTGTGGAACAACTGAATGGTCTGTGTAAATCACATTGTCAAAGAGCAGCAGGCTCAGAACAATCGTCACAACGGACAGAAGCTTTGCACATGAGGCTCTTCCGTCTGCATCCTTGCGGTTTGTAATGCCGGCCAGGACAAGGGCGGCTATGGCTGATACTGCCGGAATAAATGTAAGGAACAGCAGCAACGCAAAATTCTTGGTGAAAAGCTGAGTCACAAGCGGCGTAAAGTCAATTATTGCCATTACTACGGAAAAAATGCCTAGGATCAAGGACAAAAGAGCCATATCAGTCACTCCTAAAATTATTGATATATATCATATTTTATCACTACACTTTAAATATTGTCAACTGTTTTTTTCTCTCCCCTGCGCCAATTTGGGCCGGTACCTGCATAATCCAGATTTCAAGGGATAGGCCAAGACTTTTCTGCTTTGAGCTACCGGCCTTCCAGGGTTCGCTCCCGCTCATTAGGGCCGTGGCCGCCATTCTGCCGTCCCCGTCCCTAACTTACGCCCTTCCACGCCGGCGTCCACTGCATTGCGGGCCCGCATGTATATTGACATTTAAGACCTTTATTCTATAATACCTTACAAGACTGTATCGGCAATTTTTTTTTTTGCGCTGTCCCTCTATTTTCTTTTTGTATTACTGGCAGCATTTTG
>CAMNHD010000230.1 GCA_946538875.1 uncultured Treponema sp. | reverse complement strand
CGCAATTTGGCCGTTTTGCTCCGCAAAACCGGCCGTTAGCTAACGCAATATGCACATAGTCCGTCAGGTGTATAATCGTTGAGGAACGCTTTTCCCGAACTGTTATGTTTCTCCCGGAACACCGCGGCACGTTTTCAATCCGTGCACGCATTCACTCAGTAAAGGACCTCAACCACCGAAAGCAGGATAATGGACTGATTTCAGGACATGAGGGCTGTCCTCCATGAGGTGGCACACAGGGCATCCGGAGCATGCAGTGCAGCCGCCCCTTGTTTTATTCGCTGGCAATGCAAGCGACATCGAAGCCTGCTTGTCCGAGGCACACAATAACCCGGCCCGTTCACGGCTCTGTATTGCGGGAGGCTTTCCCGCACGGAAAATTAAAGGAGGAAAAAACATGGCAATGGACACAAAGGAAAGACTTGTGACAGAGGCAGTCTATGCCTTCCGTGGTTTCATCAGTGACATGCTGGAAAAGCTGGAGAAGGAGGCGGCCAACGAAGACCTGCTGGAAAGGGGCGAGCATTATCTCGCCGACCTGGAAAGCAGAAGCCATGAAATCTGCACATCGGCCCTCTCAGCGTATATCAGCGCGCGGGAATCTGGGGAGATGGTTTCCTCAAAAAAAGGGAAGCCGAGGAAAAGGATGTGAGGCTGAAAAACAAGGGCCGCACGCCCTGGGATATCCTGACCCTCGGCGGGAGGCTGACGCTGACGCGCACCGTACTCGTTCCGGAAGGCGCGGACGGGCCGGTGGATGCCAGGGCCGTCTACCCCCTTGACATGGCGCTCGGGCTGGACCGGGCCCCTTTCAAGGTGACTTTCTCCATGGTGGCCGCCATTGCGCAGGAAGTGCTGAACAAGAAAACCTGTACACATGCCGCGAATGCCATTGAAGCCAGATGCCATGATCCGGTCAGTGACACCACGGTCAAAAAGATTGCCCATTATGTTGGGGCCCTTGTCCACGCGGATGACCTTGTCCGCGCTGAAAACGCCCGGGAAGCGGAAACCGGTGGATGGCAGGTGCCGACAAGCCCCGGGCGGCCCGGTGAAGTTCTCTATATTGCCTTCGGCGGGCCGGCCTTTGATGCAGGCAGCCCGGTCCGGGTAGGCTTCTGGAAAGACTGCCGGATGGCTGCCGTTTTCACCTCCGGCCAACTTCACAGTTGGAAAGGCAACTGTGGCAAAACCTGCCAGGCGCTCGGAAAGCTTGCCGTCACGGGACTCATTGGGTCGGAAGAGGACTTCCGGTATCATGCGCTGGCCCTGGTCATGGAGGGCGCGGATGCGCTGTGTACAAAGACAGTCGTCCTCACAAGCGGCTCGGATCAGGTTCTTCCGTTTGCCCTGACGCTCTTTCCGAACGCCATACATATCCTTGACCAGGCCTGTGTCAAGGAGACGGCGTCCAGGTTCGCCCGCGCGGTCAAGCGCAGAAAGGCCGAGAAGGCGGCTTATGCCAGGCTGCTGCATGGACTGATCGAAAAGGGCGACATCCAGGGCCTGCTGAAGGAAACGGAGCCCTACAGGGACTGGGAGCCCCGCTGGGGAATCCCGAACTTCCATACCTTTGTCGAGAGCCGCGGGCAGTATATGAACTATCCGGAATACGAGGCCAAAGGGTATCTTGTGGGAAACGGTGAGATTGAAGGTGGCCTCAGGCACATCATGCGGGAGCATTTGCTCCCCTCCGGGCCGCACTGGAACGAGCAGACCGCCCAGGGGTACCTCGCCATGAAGAGCCGCTATGAATCCAACCGTTGGGACGAAGTCGTGGAACTCTGCAGGCAGGATTATCTGGACAGATCCCGCAGCCGAAATGCATAGGCCACCGCCGCGGAATGCGGATGCCGTTGAAAAAGCCGGAACGGCCTTCCACTTCGTCTCGGGCAAAAGACCCGGGAGACGGAAGGCCGCTTCCGACTTGTGAAAGCTACCCGCCTGGCTTATCCCACGGCATGCTCCGCCCTGCGGCAGGACGCATCCTGCAGAAATCGCCATGGCACCGTTCCGGAAGCAGGCCTGTCTGAAAGCATCCCGCAGTTCCACCTCCCCTTCCCGGAAAAAGCGCCTTTCCTGCGTTCAGGGTAGCGCAAAAGACATGCTCAGATATTCCGAAAACGTCATGCGTTCGACGGAAGGAATGGGTCTGACGTGTGGTTCTGAGGCTGAGTAGCAGCCCTGCCAAACATGGCTGACCTGCATGGACGACCATACTGCCGCAGATGGAACCAGATGTATGAAAGAGGACGCCGGGCGGAAATGCTCCCGGATTGCCAAGCGCTGACCCGCCTTAGGTCCGGACAGCCGCATTTTTGATATTTCACCGCGTTATACCAACAATTTGTATTCACATCCCTCTGCACTCGTTTTTCATGAAGGCGGCCCACTTCATCATTGAAGAGACCAAGAAAACATCCGCGCAAATTCTGGATCACTTGAAAAAGAAAAACTCCAAGCCATAACAGCCTGGAGCAAGTTGGTGCTAACCCCGGGAGCAAAGGATTCTAAGCGCAAGCGCCTGCTTCCATTCGGGAACCCAGCTTTCATCCCTCACAAGTTAGCATAGTTGTTAATGCCATACAACTTGGTTTGTCAAGTTGAACTGAAGGCTATTCAATTTTCCAGGAGAACAAGCCATGGAAGGGCGCATGCTCACTAAGGCTGCTATTGACAAGGTTAGCCAAATTAAAGGCTTTCTCATTGCGAAGGGCGAGTGCAATGGGGGCGAAAACCGGTACATCAAGCTTATTTGCGAAAGTCTTAGACACAGACAGCTTCTGTGGTCATCAAGCTGTTCTTTGATTATGGCTCCTGGAGGCATCGTAATAATGATTCTGACCCTCATGCTCGTCACCACTCTCAATGATCCTCTCCGCCTCTTACCTCAACTGAGATGTTGTTGACCTTTTCGAAGATCAATCGGTGTTGGAACCGCTTCTGGTAAGCCTTTATTTCAGCGAATGATACAACACAACGCTACAGAAAACAGGCTTGCCATGTGCGCCCACAGAGCAGGCATTGTCTCAGCCAATCATCTGCTGCACTCGACTGAAATACTTGGCCGGGATTGGCTTTTCCAGCCTCCAGATGATATTCATGGGCCTGCTCCCCGTATGGCTGACATAGGTTGCCTGCCCTAAAAAAGTATATGGAGCAGTGCCTAATTTATCCTTAATGGATTCACGAACAAACAGGAGAATCCGTCCTCCGTCTTCCGCATGATGAATATAATGTCTTCCCGTAGGAGATGATGCGCTCGTCTTCGACTGGCTCTGCCAGTGGAAAAGGGACCGGCTCATCGCATAGTCTTCATACATGGTAGTCGGAGAATAATCCTTTTCACTCTTGTTGAGGGTAATCAGGAAAATGTCCGTTTTCTTCTCAGGAAGATACAGAACGCCCTGACGCATCGAGCTGAAGCTTCCGTAATCCATGGCGGCCAGAAGCTGCCGCTGCGTGTAGGTGCAATGGACATCCAGCGGGCATTCAAAACCAAGGTCCGTCGTTTCATCCACAAAATCAATATGATCATACTGGTATTTCAGAAGGTTCAACACTTCCGACAGCATCACAGGGCTGTCAGACAGACTGTACCAGTGATCCAGCGCTTCATCGCCATTGACATCCTCGACATAGGCATCCCAGATAGTGATGTACAGCATGCGGAGCATGCGCTGCTCGACAGCGGACAAGGCTGAAAAATCCACATTATCCAGTCTTGGCAGGATATCGATCAGGAAAGTCAGCCATCTTCTGGAATCGAAAGCGGTCATGCGGTACATGATCTTGCTCAATAGAGCTTCCATATCTTCGTGGAAATCTTCGCGCGTACCCGCTTCAACACAAAGTCTTGAGTAGCTCACATTCTTTCTGTAGATGTCCGCAGGTGTAAGATGAGCCCAGTT
>CAMNHD010000229.1 GCA_946538875.1 uncultured Treponema sp. | reverse complement strand
TACCATCTCTGTTTTTTCCTTTGTTTTTATCTTTGACTTAAATAGATTTCCCAACAGGGGTATTTTGGAAAGGAACGGCACCCCCTGCTCAGTTACAGTCTCCTCCTCCTGCAGCAGGCCACTGAGAACAATTGCGGCTCCGCTTTTTCCAAGCACTTCTGTTGTTATTACTTTTTCACTGGTTGGCGGCGGATTACCTGTGGAAGCAGACAGATCAGTTCCCTGCCTGCTGACCGAAGCCGTAATTTTTGTCGTAATCATTCCGTCTCCACTAACCCATCCGGACACATCAATCTTCAATCCAGAACTGATTTCCCTTGTAATTCCCGTATAGATAGGCTTTCCGGTTTCAGGGTCAAGGTTGTTGTCCCGATAGCGGAATGTGTTCAAGTGGGAAAAATTTATTGTACCCCCGCTTAGCCCGAACAAAGTAGTATCCGCAAAAACCTTTGCCTGGTTTTCATTAATAGCCCACTGGAGTTTTGCCGCAAAATCCATTCCAAAGGCACCCACCACATCAAGGCTCAGGTCAAGTACCGAACCAAGGCTCACACCATAATCCAAACTTGTCTTTCCTGATGCAGACGGCTTTACAGTGAGCGAAGGTTTCCATTTGTTATCCAATGAAGACTGGTACTGAACCACAAGCAGGTCATATCTCAGTCTCCTTGCAGGAACATCTATTACATACAGCTTTTCAACCAGAGAATTATACTGTTCATCGCTTCCATTAAAGAAAAATACATTGTCCTGATTTGTCTTAATCACTTGAGACGCAGAAACATCCGGCGGCAGATTCGCCAAGAGTCTGTCACAAGTAATGGACTTCAGCTCCACCTTGTGCAAGGGTATTTCCACATCAATCAATGAAAGAAGTTCTTCCATTTTTTTGTGTCCCTCCTGATCAGTCTGGCAGAGAAATGACTTATCCTTTTCACTCTGGACAATATTCACCTTTCCGCAGAAAGCCTGGCTTGCTCCCTGAATCTTTGACACCGGCGCATACTTCAGCTGATACTGTTTCCAATAAGTATCCTCATGTTCAGACTCCACATAAGTGATTCCATCTCTTTCAGACACACTCAGTTTTGTCTGTAAACAGATAAGAGCAAGCATTTCCTCTTCCGTCTTATCCCTGCAGACAAGCCTCTGTATCTGACTGTTAATTCCGCAGCAGAAAACATAGGGCTTACCGCTAAGGGCAAAGAAATGTTCCAGAACATCACCGGCATTTCTATTTTTTATGTCAGCCGAAAAAGTTCCGGTCACATCATCTTTTTTGATGTTTAAGTTCTCCTGATTCCCGGAACCATAGGAGAAGGAACGGTTTTCCAGGGCCCTTCCCTTTATATGAAGATTCTCCTTATCAAACTCGTAAGCATTTCCCAATTGACGCACAAGTATCTGAATAAAATCAGCAATATCTTTTCCCTGTGCATGGAGAGTGACAGAATAATCAGGCAATGGTTCATAAGTCACCGGCTGCTCAAAAAAACTTGAAAGTCTTTCGATAAGGGTCCATGCCTTTACATCGTTTGCATCAAGATGCACAAGACCTTCTTCATCACAGGCAATGAGGATTCTGCTGACAGTCCATCTTTCTTCACTCTTTGTGACATAAAGCCTCTGCGACATAAGAAAACTGTCAAAAGCATTTTCAAAATCCTGACCGGCAAACCTAAAGTTCATCTTACCGCTGACAGTGTCATCCGCTACAATAGGTATTCCAGAATACAGGCTCACTGCATAAAGAATTTCCCCTACATCCTGATTGACAAAACTGAATCCTTCCAAGGCCTTAGGGGTCTGCGCTCCCAAAAGAGATGCAGTCACAAGCGCAAGAAAAACGCCCGCAATCTTTTTTCTGACAAACAGCATAATCTGCTCCCGACTTTTTTTCATTTGACAAAGCTATATCAAAACCCTGTACCTTATATATAGACCTTGAAATTACAAAATGACAAAAAAACTGCAAAAAAAGTTGGAATTTTTTTTCACAAGGTGAGAGAATTAGAATAAACTGTAAAAAAAAAATCAGGAATGGATTTCAATCAAAAAAAATCCGCCGCTGAACAGTTTTTAGTTCAGACGACGGATATATGTAAAAGAAAAAGGCCTGGCTTATTGGCTTCTTGCGATTCTGAATCCTGTAAAAGGGTAGGCTTCATTTGGGTCATAGGCGTAACGGTCACCGGTACAATAAAACTGGGTTGCAGGACTGTAGCTGCCACCCCGCATGACTCTGCCTTCGCCAAAACTCGCGCCCTCCGCAAAAGAGTCTGGAGTATTGTCAACATATTCACCATACCAGTCCCAGCACCACTCAAGCACATTGCCGCTCATGTCAAAAAGTCCGCTGCCGTTGGGATTGCCGCTACCAGGAAGCACCTGGGCATTTTTCAATGGCGAGGATTTGCCTGCCGTTCCAACAAGCTGGGCTTCATTTGCAGTATCACTCGTCCACGCAACAGTCTCAAGTGTAACCGACTTGGAATTAAGACCTACGTCATTCACCTGCCCGGAAGCAGTATCACCCCGCTGCAGACCGATGATTGTGGAACGCGATGCATATTCCCACTCTGACTCACTCGGCAGACGGTAACCGCTGGCACTCCAGTCACACACAGCAAGATCGCATGAAGCTGTATCAGAACTGTCACGGAGAACATTGCCCTGATATGTATAACAGGGAACAAAACCTTCCTTTTCGCTGTAGGCATTGCACCACACAATCACATCATACCAGTTGACCATTGTCACAGGCTTGAATTTTCCAGCACTGGTAGGAGCCCTGCCCCTTCCACCCCGCGAGGCTTCCTGACCTGGATTCTGAAAATGGTAGCCGTTTCTTTTGGCCCAGGACAGCACACTGTACCACAGATTGTAAGTGGTCTCATATTTGTTCAGGGCAAAGGGCTTTAAATAGCGCTGGGCAGTTATTGCCTGTGAGTCCTGACCAATAACGTATTCAATCAGACTGGATTTTCCTCCTGTCGAATTGAAAGTGACAAAATCAACATCAGAAAAATACTCTTTCTGGTCAAGTTCCAAGGCAGCTGCGTTCAAAATCAAAAAAGGTAGAAATACCAGCACAAAAGTTCTGCGAAAAAAATTAAGTAGTTTCATTTCTTTGTCTCCGCTTTACGTTCCATACGCTTGATATCCCTGCGCTGCTTTCTTGCGGCCTGACGCTGCTTGATAGAAGTGCGGGGAGTCCTTTTATGGAGTTCCGGCAAAGGATTGATGGGGCGACGCATAAAGAAGTAGTACGCCCAGACAGCAAAGAGAACGCTCAACGATGCAACCACAATCACACCTGTCCAGCCTGAATGCTCAAACGGCAGCGGTACGTTGATACCGTAAAAGCTGGATATGATTGTAGGCACCATGAGCACCAGGTTCCAACCCGTCATAGTCTTCATGACGATGTTCAGGTTGTTGGACAAAACAGAAGCAAACGAATCATTCATCGTTGCCATGATATTTGTATATGTGTCGGCCATTTCCATAGCCTGACGGTTATCAATGTCAACATCATCCAGCCAGTCCTGGTCATCTTCGTCCAGGCGGATCAGCCGGGTCTTACGGAATTTTTCCAGCAGCATCTGGTTGCTCTTGAGTGCAGTACTAAAGTAAACAAGAGATTTTTGAATATTGAGCAGCTGGATAAGTTCATGATTCTGCACAGACCTGAGCATTTCATTTTGGATAGTCGTGGCTCTCCGGTTGATTTCCTTGAGGTAGCGCAAAAATGTAAGGTCAGCCCTTGCCAAAAAGCGGATTGTAAACGCCGGAAAGTCATTAAGCGACAGTTCGCGGATGCGGTTGGCGGCAAAATCCTTAAGCACTTCGGAGTCAGTCCAGCAGATTGTGATGAACAAATTCTCCTTGAAGATAATGCCCAAAGGAGC